>JANMCB010000062.1:0-4269 GCA_031360805.1 Rhodoferax sp. | reverse complement strand
TTTTCTGGTCACCGCAGAGAACGAATTGGCCACCACCTACATCATTGGCCGCGTCGGCAATGGCGACTACGGCGTGGCGCTGGCGTATTGCACCGTGCTGATCATTCTGATGTCGCTGGCGATTGCCCTGATCCAGTTTTTGGTGGGTGAGCGCAAGTTGGGGCGGCGCAAGGCGAGACAGCCCGTCCGAGTGCTGGGAGCACATCAAGGCCATCACAAAATGGAAGGTTTGTAGCCCGCAGGTCGGACTGCATATCGAAGTACCCCAGGAAAAAGTATGAACCACGGCGTTGAATTCAAGAATATCACCAAGCGCTATGGCACGGAAGATTCAGCGCCGATGGCGGTCCGGGGCATCAGTTTTGAAGTGCAAAAAGGCACGCTCACAACCATACTCGGTCCCTCGGGCTGCGGCAAAACCACCACGCTGCGCATGATTGCCGGGCTGGAGACGCCCACGTCAGGCCAGATCATCATGGACGGCAAAGACGTCACCACCCTGGGGCCGGCTGAGCGCAATGTCAGCATGATGTTCCAGAGCTATGCGCTGTTCCCGCACATGAACGTGGTGGAAAACGTGATGTATGGCCTGAAGATGTCGGGGGTGGCCAAAGACACAGCGCGCGGGCGCGCCGGTGATGCGCTGAAAAACGTCGGCCTGGTGGGTTTTGATGAGCGCCTGCCCAGCGAGCTTTCCGGCGGCCAGCAGCAGCGCGTGGCCCTGGCGCGGGCCCTGGTGCTGGAACCCGCCGTGCTGCTGTTTGATGAGCCACTGAGCAACCTGGACGCGCGCCTGCGCCGCGAGATGCGCGAAGAAATCCGCAGCCTGCAGCAGCGCCTGAAACTGACGGTGGCCTACGTCACCCACGACCAAAGCGAAGCGCTGGCCGTGAGCGACCAGATCATCGTCATGAACGATGGCAACATTGCCCAGCGCGGCACGCCGCAAGACATGTATGAGCGCCCACAGAGTGAATTTGTGGCCGGATTCATGGGCGAAGCCATGCTGTTCCCCGGCGTGGCCGATGCGCAGGGGCAGGTGCAACTGGGGCCGCTGGTGATCTCGTCACGGCAGACCACGCAGGCCGGCGCGGTGAAAGTCGCCGTTCGGCCCGAGGCGTGGCATGTGCACCGCTCTGGCGAGTACGCGCTGAAAGGCAAGCTGCTCAAATCAGCTTACCTGGGCAGTTTTTACGAATACACGTTTGAGACGATGCTGGGCAATATCTTCGTCGTCTCGCCTGATTTGACCGATGTGCTGCCACTGGGTGCCGAGGTGGGCCTGACATTGGCCGAGCATGGCGTTTCGGTGGTGAAAGCGTCCTGAAGTCGATCCGGAATTTGGTAACCCACTTGTTTCTGCAGCGTTGGTTTTTCAGGCCATTCAGGGAATAATGGCAGCATGAACCAACTCGATTCCCTCAAGCAATTTACCACCGTCGTCGCGGACACTGGCGACTTCAAGCAGCTCGGTGTTTTCAAGCCCACTGACGCCACCACCAACCCGTCGCTGATTTTGAAGGCGGTCCAAAAACCCGACTATGCGCCCCTGCTCAAAGACACGGTTGCCAAGTTCCGGGGCCGGCCGCTGGACGAAGTCATGGACCGGCTGCTGGTGCGTTTTGGCTGCGAGATTCTCGACATCATCCCGGGGCGCGTCTCCACCGAGGTGGATGCGCGTTTGAGTTTCGATGCCAACGCGTCCTTCACACGCGGTGAGCGCATCGTGGAGCTGTACCAGGCGCAGGGCATTCACGTTGACCGTGTCCTGATCAAGGTGGCAGCCACTTGGGAAGGCATTCAAGCCGCAGAAAGGCTGGAGCGGCGCGGCATCCACACCAATCTCACCCTGCTGTTTTCGTTCTGCCAGGCGGTGGCTTGCGGGCAGGCCAAAGTGCAATTGATTTCGCCCTTTGTCGGCCGCATTTACGACTGGTACAAAAAATCGGCCGGAGCCACTTGGGTCGAGGCCGACAACGCGGGCGCCCATGACCCGGGTGTGAAGTCGGTGCGGCAAATTTTCAACCACTACAAACACTTTGGCATTGCCACCGAGGTGATGGGCGCCAGCTTTCGCAACGTGGGCCAAATCACCGCGCTGGCCGGTTGCGACTTGCTCACCATCAGCCCCGAGTTGCTGGCCGCATTGGCCGCCAGTGATGCACCCCTGCCCCTGGCATTGGATGCCATAGCGGCCCAGGCGCTGGACTTGCCGGCCGTGAATTTCGACGAAACACAGTTCCGCTTTGCCCTCAATGAAGACGCCATGGCGACCGAGAAGCTGGCCGAGGGGATCCGCGCGTTCTGCGTGGATGCGGTCAAGCTTGAACATCTCTTGCTGGCCGCATGACCCGCGTCCGTTGTGACCGCACGCCCGCTTGGGCGGCGCTGCAAGCCAGCTTTGGCGCGACCGGCAAAGCGTTTGATTTGCGCCAGGCCTTTGCAAGTGACGCCAAGCGTTTCAGTGCCCTGAGTCAGCCGGCGCCTCACGTCTTCGCCGACCTGTCCAAAAACCTGCTTGACGTGGACGCCGAAAAACTGCTGATGGACTTGGCCCGCCAGTGCGGGCTTGCGTCGCACCGGGACGCAATGTTCGCGGGCGAGGCCATCAACACCACCGAGCAGCGTGCGGCGATGCACTGGTTGCTGCGGTCACCGCCAGCCAAGCCCGAAATCCAGCCGCAGTTGGCGATTGAAACCGTGGCGTTTGAATTGACGCGGGTGCACGCCACGCTGAATGCCATGCTGGCCTATGCAGAGGCCGTGCGGGCTGACGCGGCCATCACCGACATCGTCAACATTGGCATTGGCGGCTCTGACCTCGGCCCGCAAATGGCCGTGCTGGCGCTGGATGGCTTTGTGCTGCCAGGCAAGCGCTTTCACTTTGTCTCCAACGTCGATGGCCATGAACTGGCCGCTGTTTTGAAGCGCATCCAGCCCGCCAGCACGCTGTTTCTGATTGCCAGCAAGACTTTCACCACGATCGAGACCATGACCAACGCGCAATCCGCCAAGGCCTGGTTTGAAGCGAATGGCGGCAGCAACATCGCGCGACATTTCGCGGCGCTCACCACCAACGTGGCAGCCGCCAACGCCTTTGGTATCAGCACCACGTTTGGGTTTTGGGACTGGGTTGGCGGGCGATACTCGGTGTGGTCGGCAATTGGCCTGCCGCTGGCAATTGCCATTGGTGCGCAAGGCTTCAGGGAGTTTCTGGCCGGCGCCCACGAGATGGACGAACACTTTCGCACCGCGCCGTTTGAACGCAACCTGCCGGTGCGCCTGGGCCTGCTCGATGTCTGGTACCGCAACTTCCATGGCTTCACCAGCCGCAGCATTGCGCCGTACCACAGCGCCCTTCGCCGCCTGCCTGCCTATTTGCAGCAGCTTGAAATGGAAAGCAATGGCAAACGCGTGGATGCCGAGGGTGCGGCACTGCCGTTTGCGACATCACCCGTTCTGTGGGGCGAGCCCGGCACCAATGGCCAGCACGCGTATTTTCAGATGCTGCACCAGGGCACGGACGTGGTACCGGTTGAATTTGTCGCCGTCAAAACGGCCCAGCACAACTTGGCCGGCCACCACCAACTGCTGTTGGCCAACGTGCTGGCACAGGCGCAGGCGCTGATGGTCGGCAAGGGCAACGCCGCCGGGCCGCCCCAAGGCGGGGCAGCCCCCCCGGGGGGCAGCGAGCCACACGCAGTGGGCGAGCGTGGGGGCGAAATCCTTTCAAGCGGGCACAGGCACTTCCCCGGCAACCGGCCAAGCAGCTTCTTGTTGCTGGACGAGCTCACGCCCGCGTCGCTAGGCGCACTCATCGCCTTGCAGGAGCACCGCGTGTTCGTCAGCGGCTCGCTGTGGGGCATCAACAGCTTTGACCAATGGGGCGTGGAGCTTGGCAAGGTGCTGGCCAAGGACGTTGAAGCGCGGCTGGCCAGTGGCGACACCGCCCATCTGGACGGCTCCACGGCGGGCCTGATGCGGCACCTGCGCGCAAGTCCTTAGCTTCTGCGTGCAGCTTTGAGCATGGCCGCAC
Organism: Rhodoferax sp.; assembly: GCA_031360805.1. GTDB lineage: Bacteria > Pseudomonadota > Gammaproteobacteria > Burkholderiales > Burkholderiaceae_C > JANYCG01. The sequence continues at coordinate 233 of JANMCB010000062.1, read as the reverse complement.
TCAGCCTGACCCAGGCGCGCAACCTTCAATTGGCCGCCCAGGGTCTTCTGAACCCCCTGCCACGCCCGGCAACTCGATCAAGTTTGCGCAACTGCATCACGCGCATGCAGTTGCTGCAGATCGACACCATCCATGTGGTTGCGCGCAGCCCGTACCTGGTTTTGTTTTCCCGCCTGGGTGGCTACCCCACGGCATGGCTGGACGACGCCTTGGCCCAGGGCCACCTGTTTGAA
>JANMCB010000045.1:0-10506 GCA_031360805.1 Rhodoferax sp. | reverse complement strand
GCGCGCCGTGACCGATTTTGACTATGAATTTCAGCTTGCCGGCATGAACCGCACGCTGATGCCCGAAGTTGAAACCGTGTTCCTCACGCCCAGCGACAAATACCAGTTCGTGTCGAGCACCTTCGTGCGCGAGATTGCGCTGCTCGGCGGCGAGGTTGAAAAGTTCGTCTCGCCATCGGTGCATGCGCGCCTGATGGAAAAGGTCAAAAACCTGCCCAAAGATTGAGCCGGGATTGAGCCGACGGCTTTCAACTTTGAATGTCAAAGCTGAATGCTACTGTATATATAGCTACAAATCTATATAATACGAGGGCTAGAGACCAATTTGACCACTTTTTTTGTTCGGAAAGCCGTTTTTTTACGCGGATTTCGATATTTTCATATCACGGGCGATATCAATTATTTTGATGCGCCATGGACTTGTCCAGCCACTGAAGCAGCACGGCATTCACTTCCAGCGGCCGCTCCATCGTGAGCATGTGACCGCATTGGGCAACCATGACCAATTCAGCATGCGGGATCAGCGCCGCGATCTCGCGTGAACACTCGGGCGGGGTCAACTGGTCTGCATCGCCGCACATCACCAGCGTCGGACACGTCACCAGCGGCAGATGCAGCCGGGCGTCCGGGCGTGACATGATGGCGCGGTTCTGGCGGATCAGTTGCACGTCGCCCGCCGCCAGCACGAAGTCCAGGTAGGTCTGCGTCAGCGCCGTATCGGCTGCGCGGCCCGGATGAAATGCCAGCGGCAGATTGACCATCAGCACCTCACGCACGCGCCCCTGGTTGAAGAAGGTGATGGCGACCTCGCGCAGTTGCGCCATGTCGGGCGTCTCGGGCCGCGCGTTGGTACCCAGGAGCGCCAACGCCTTGACGCGACCCGGCGCCTGACGCACCACCTCCATCGCCAGAATGCCGCCCATCGACGCGCCGCACAGGACGAGCTTTCCAGGTTGCTCCTGCAACAGCGCCTGTGCCATGGCAGGCACGGTGTCGAAGCGGGTGTGGACATCAGTGACGAACGGGTTCAAATGGGGTGGCAGCGCGCCGAGCTGGTCCTGCCACATCACCGCGTTGCAGGCCAGGCCGGGGAGAAGAAGAAGTTGGGTCATCAGAATGTCAAGAGTGGCGGGACAGGCGTATATTGGGCTTACGATTCTGTTGTATAGCAATTGTCATCATTTTGGGAGATCACCATGAAAATTCTAGTGCCCGTGGACGGTTCAGAGGTTTCACTGGAGGCGGTGCGCTGTGTCATCAATCTGGCAGGCGATGGTTTGCGAACCAGCGTTGTGCTGGCCAACGTGCAGGAACCCAGCACCCTGTACGAATTGATGGTGGTCCCGGACCCGCAGGCGATGGCAAACGTCAGCGCTGCCGCCGGTGCCCACACGCTGGAAGCGGCACAGACGCTGCTGGCGGCCGCACAAATCCCGTTTGAAAGCGAGGTGGCTTCGGGCGACCCGGCGCACACGCTGATCGACATTGCAGAGCGCTTCGATTGCGACATGGTCGTGATGGGCGCGAGCGGCCAGGGCAGCCTGCGAAGCGCGTTGCTGGGCTCGGTCTCGCACGAAGTCATGCGGGCGGCGGGTGTGCCGGTGATGATCGTCAAGCCTGCCGCCGAACCGGAGGCCGATGACGAGGCGATTGAAGAAACGGGTGAAGACGCCAATGCCGATCAGCGCAACGCGGCGATGGATGCCGGCAGCCCCAGCGCCGCATAAATCGCCTCACCCTGGCGCTTCAACCGGGTTGACTGCGGCTGGCCGCGCAGCCGCTGCTGCACGATCTGTTGCGCCGCGCTCCACTGGTGGGAGCGAACCAGCGCATCCAGATAGAGCTGCTCAAACCAGTCGCGCTGGGCGTGGCTTCCGCCGATCTCTGCCAAGCGCGGCAATGCCGTAGCCAGCGCGGTTCCAGCGGCAGCGAAGTCGCCATTCACATGGGCCAGCAACCCGCGGGCGGCGGGTACGCAGACCTCCGCCCAAACCGGGCTTGCCTGAGCCCGGTCTTCTGCAAAAGCGCAGAGACTTCGCATCAGCGCATGAGCTTGCACCCGGCCGGCCCGCGCCAGGGCGTAAAGATAATGCAGATCAAGAAACGGTTGAACGTGGTCATCCACCCGAAGCAGCAGGTAGTCGGCCACGTCCTGCCAGCGCCTGCCGACATCGACACCGCACAGCTCCAGCCGCGACAGCAGGGAGATGGCATTGACCTGATCCTGCGAATAGTCCTTGGCAACGCCCCAAACGCGTTCGTCGTAGAGATGCAGCACTGCGTCATGCTGGCCAAGCTCCAGGCCGAACAGCGCCTGGTGCCACCAGTTGTGAGTCACCATGAAGGAGTTCAGGCCCGTCCACGTGTCGCTCACGTCATTCATGAATGACTGGCCTTCAGTGATGCGACCAGTGGTCAGCATCACATGCGCCAGCGCGTGGTGCGCCCAGGGCTCCTTGCGGCAAATTTGAATCCCTTTGCGCGCCGCCGCCTCGGCTTCGTCCAGCAGATGACATTGCTCCCACGCAAAGGCGGCCATGCCGTGAACGTAAGCCACGTCCCCGGTCTTGGGCAGAGCAGCCAGCGCCAGACGCAACATGCCGGGCGCGTCACCCAAATTGAACCGATGGTATTGCCCCAGCTTGACCGACACCAGGTCACGCGGATACTCACGGGCCTGTTCTTCGTGCAACTGCGCAGCGCGAATTACATCGCCCTCTACCCAGGCGGCAATGCTGGCGACAAAGCGCCTCTCGCGCGGGGTCGTGCCGGACGATTTTTCGCTGGCTGCCAGCGCCCGGTTCAAATAGGGCCGCGCATTGGCAGGCGCCTCGCGTGACTCGGCAAACATGTGCAGCGCCGCGCAACTGGCCTGCACGATCACGCTGCCGTCTGCCGCAGCAACCCGAAGCACATTCACAGCCCGCGCTTCACAGGCGATGAAACCTTCCACAAAATCATTGACCGCGCCAAGACTGCTGGCGTCCTGCAAGGTCACTGGATTGCCAAGGCTGTCGGTCAACATAATTCGACCCAAAAAAGGCAGTCAGGTTTTCGCTGCAGGAAGCGTGGGCCAGGGCCTCTGACCCGTGCGCAGCAACTCAAACGCACGCGAGACGCGCAGCACACCCAAGTCATCAAACCGCTGCCCGGCGATCTGCAGGCCGATGGGAAGACCGGCGCTGGTGTACCCGCAGTTGATCGACGCTGCGGGCTGCTCCGACATGTTGTAGGGCACCGTGAAGGCGATGTGCTCCAGCCCGTGCAGCGGGTCATTGGTAGGGGTTGGCAATTCGGCGGCAAACGCCGCAATCGGCGCGGTTGGAGAAATCACATAGTCGAACGCACTGCACGCCTTGACCGACGCAACGCGCGTGGCATGAAACTGGCTGGTGGCTGCAAATACTTGCGCTCCGGTCATGCCCGCAGCACTTTCTGCCCACTTTGCGATGTAGGGCAAAACGCGTTCGCGCTGCCCTGACGGCAAGGCAGCCAGATCCATGTACGAGCGCATGCGCCAGGCGTGGTCCATGCCATCCAGCATGGCGGGCGTCAAGAAGGGTTTCATCGCCTCGACAATCGCCCCGGCTTCTGCAAACACCTTGGCCGCCTGCTCAATGGCGGCGCGCACCTGCGGGTCCACCGGCAAGCCGCAACCCGCGTCCAGCAGCAGCCCGATCCTGAGGCCCTTGAGCAAACCCGTGCCCGCGTCAAAGTCATCCCACGCCAGCGATTGGTACGGCAGGCTCATGCTGTCGCGCGAATCGGGTTTGGAGAGAACCTGCATCATCAATGCCGAATCTGCCACGTTGCGGGTCATCGGGCCCGCCGCACGCCCGGTGTAGGGCGGGTCAATCGGGACGCGTCCCAGGCTTGGCTTCAAACTAAAGATGCCGCACCAGCCCGCAGGCAGACGCAACGAGCCACCAATGTCTGTGCCGATGTGCAGTGGGCCGTAACCCGCCGCCGCCGCAGCACCCGCCCCTGCGCTGGAGCCGCCCGGCGTTTTGCTCAGGTCCCACGGGTTACGCGCCAGCGCGTGAAAGGTCGACAAGCCGCTGGACAACATGCCATAGTCAGGCATGGTGGTCTTGCAGATCATGATCGCACCCGCGTTCCGCATGCGCGCTGCTGGAGGCGAATCTTCCAGCGCGGGCGTCAGCGGCACTGCTGCCGTACCCAGCGGCGTAGGGTCGCCCCGTGTCGCCAGGTTGTCCTTGATGGTGACGGGTACCCCATCCAGCGGCCCACACGGCGTCCCATTGAACCAACGCGCTTCAGAGCCGCGAGCCTGCGCCAGTGCAGCTTCCGGCCGCAACAGGTAAGTGGCATGCAGATGCGGCTCCCACCGGTCGATGTGATCCAGCACCGCCTGCGTGACCTCCACCGGCGAAAGCTCGCCCGAGCGGTAGTTGCGCAACAGTTCATGGGCGCTCTGGTCGTGGAGTTTCATGGTGTTGTTGGTTGATGTTTTTCGCGAAAACTTATCTGACTGGTGACCCAAGCCAAGCCGTGGCTTCGATTTCAACTAAAACCTCGTCGCTGGGCAACACCCGGCTGATTTCAACCACGGTGCTGACAACGGGCTCGGGGCAAAAAAGCCCACGCACCCGGTTGTAGGCCGGGTAATGGCGCAGGTCCCGAAAATACTGGACCAGCTTGAAGACATCCTTCATCTGGCCACCCTCGGCCTGGACGATGTCGCGAATGCGGTTCAGCACAAACCAGCTTTGCGCCACGGCCGGCGCCTCAAACACATCGACACTCATCTGGCCGGTGGCATAGCCCAATGCCTTGAGCTCGGCCAAGGCATGGTTTGGCAGATCCTCATAACGGCTCACCACCTTGCGCAAAGCCGGGTCGACCGCAATCACACCACTCAAATACAGCGTGTCGCCGATCCGTTTGGAGGCCAGGTAGTTCGCCAGCGGCTGGCCGGCGGTCAGGGTGGGCGGCTGTCTTGTTGTCATGGCTCACTTGCCTTCACATTGCCTTCAGTGTTTTTTGCACTTTTTGGATAAACGCTTCACCATCCGCGCGCGTTACATTGTTCATATTGTGCAACTGCAACCAGGTGGTTTTGCAGTTTTTGGCCATCAGCGCGCGCAGCCCGCGCATGAAGAGTTTGCGTGCCGGGTCGCCAATCACCTTGAGCCACCACCAGGGCGAGCCACCATGGGTGATCACCGTGAGCCGCTTGACGTGGCGCAGGCCTGGCACCGCCACCGCACCTTTAACGGGCGGCGGAAGGAACGCCACGCCAGGCAGCCAAACGCGTTCCAGCCAGCCCTTGAGCATGGCTGGCGGGCCGTAAAACCAGATCGGAAACACAAACACCAGGTGCTCGGCCCATTTGAGTGCGTCGGTATGGGCCTGCACCCTGGCTTCGATGAAGGCGGGGTCCGTTAGGTAAGCCACGCGTTCCTCACGCGTTAAAACCGGCTGAAAGTTCTCGGCGTACAGGTCGAAGCAGCGAAGCGAATGGCCGCCCGCCTCAAGGGTGGACACCGTTGCACCATACAGCGCACCACTGAAACTTTCCGCAACGGGGTGGCAATAGACAACGACGGTTTTCAAATCAAGGCGTTTCGCTCATCGACCAAAGCACAATCGTCGTCACTTGCCGTCACTTGCCGTCACTTGCCACCAAGCTTTTGTTTGACGTCGAGCCCCACTTTTTTATTGACAAACTGGGTCGTGGCCACTTTGCTCAGATCCACCTCGCCGGCCTTGTACAAACCAGCCTTCACCATCTTGTCGTAAAAATCCTTGATGCGGGCCGTGTTCATGCTGCCAATGCCATTTTGCAAAGCCTCGCCACTGTCCACAATGCCAAGTTTCTTCATCAGCTCAATGCTGCCGGCAATGCCCGCGTCAGTGGCTTCCGGGTTGGCCTTCTTGATCAACTCATTGGCCGCTTTGTTGTCGCCATAGAGGTAGTTATTCCAGCCAATCAGCGAAGCATCGACAAACTTTTGCACCAGTTCCGGCTTGGTACGCACCAACTCAGCGCGTGTCTCGATGGTGGTGCTGTAGGTGTTGAAACCGTTGTCGGCCAACAAGTGCACCACCGGGTCAAACCCGGCCTGCGCCTTGATGCTGATCGGCTCGCTGATGCTGTAACCCTGCTGCACGGATTTTTTGTCGGCAAGGAATGGGCCGACGTTGAACACATAGGGTTTTAGCTGCTCGTCTTTGAAGCCATGCTCTGCCTTCATCCATTGCCAGAAGCTGAACTGGCCGTCTTTGCTGATGAAAGCCACGGGTGCTTTGGTAACGTCGGAAAATTTCTCGTACCCCTGGCCAGGGTGGGCAAAAATGGCCTGTGGGTCTTTCTGGAAAATCGCAGCGACCACAGTTGTCGGCACTCCGTTTTTGACGTTGTCGAAGCTCAAGAGCAAATTGCCCGCCATCAAGAAATCAATTTTCCCGACGGCCAAAAGCGGTCGGTTGTTGGCCTGCGGGCCGCCTTGCTGGATTTCGACATCCAGGCCCATGCGTTTGTAAGTGCCATCAGCCACCGCCTGGTAAAAACCGCCGTGCCCGGCCTGGGCTTTCCAGTTGGTGCCGAAAATCACTTTCTCCTGGGCAAAAGCAGACGTGGCGCCTGCCAGGAGTGCGCAAGCAGCCACTGCGGTAACCGCAAATTGATGGTTCATTTCAGATCTCCAGTGGGGAAAAGGACAGTTGGGGAAAACGACAATCCCGATGTTTGCACGAACCGCGCCAAAGCTGGCTTAGGGTTTTTCATAGGCTGGAAGCCACCCGCGCGTTTTGCCAGGGTTCATCAAACCATGCGGGTCGGCAATTTTTTTGAAGTCAATCTGCGCTGGGTCGATCTCTTTCATGCCGCCGTCTTCGATGGTGTAGACGTGGTTGTCAAACACCAGGCAACCATCGGCTTCGAATTCGGCCATGATTTCGTACAGGCGGTCTTTGTCGAAGTAGCTCACCAGCGGCAGGCCAAAGGCGACGCATCCGCCATATTGGCGGCCAAACTCATGGTGCATCAAAACCTCGTCGCCCCATCGCTGCATTTGTTTCTCTACCAGGGCAATGTCGATGCCCGTGCCCGGTGTCCAGGCGGCAACGGTTTGCAGATTGGTCCAGCTCTTGTCCACTTTCAGCGCCATCAAGGTGGTGTGGTTGTAGGCGCATTCAAAAGCCGGGAAGAGTCCTTGGGCCTTAAGTTCGGATTCGGTCAAAGCCATGGTCTCAAAGCCGCCGTGGCGGGCCATCAGCGCTCGCCAAGGCGGCAAGGCATCCGGCTGCACCATGGAAAACACCGCGTCTTTGGTTGAGGGGAAACGATCGCCAAACTCGCTATCGTAGTAGGGTGCGATGCGCCGCTCCACTGCGGTGATGAGAAACGCGTCCAGGCTCGTGCCAATGGCTTCGGTCGCCTCGCAACCAAAGCGAAGCGCGTCGCCGTAACTGTCAAACAGGGCAATGTGGTGCACCCAGTTCACTGCCGGCTTGAGGCTCAAAGTCAGTGCCGTAATGATGCCATTGGTGCCGTAAGCGTGGTGCACTTTCTGGATGTCTGCGTCCAGCAGTTCAATGGTGCGCGGTGTTTCTTCCAGGGTGACGACGCGAATCATCGTCACATTGCCTGCGTCTTTCAAAATGCCGTTGCGCACGCTGCCCGCGCCGGCGTAACCGCCTGCGATGAAGCCGCCAATGGTGGCCATGTCGCGTGTGCTGGGGAACATCAGAATCTCCTGGCCGCCGGGAACCACTGGATCGGCGCGCACGGCGCGTTCCAGTTCGGCGATCAAAATGCCGGCTTCACAGCGCACACGCCCGGGCTCAATGGACAACACCCGATTCAGCGCGCTGATGTCCAGGATCACGCCGCCCTTTAGCGGCACACACTGGCCATAGTTGCCGGTGCCGCCGCCCCGAACGGTGATAGTGAGCCGGTGCTTCGCGCAGGCGGCGGCGACCCGGATGACTTCGGCCTCGGTCTTTGGTTTGACCACAATGTCGCCGGACTTTCCGTCCAGCTGCTCCTTCAAGATGGGGCTGTACCAGAAGTAGTCGCGGGATTTGTCGGCCACGTAGGCGGCGTCGGTCACGCATTCAATGCCCGCGATGTCAGATTGAAATTGTTGCAAAGCATCCATGTAGTTCAGTCCAGAATTTGATCAGGGCGGATGACGCGGCGTTTGAGTGTTGTCACCTTTGTGCCCCCGCGTTTCCAGGCGGGCTCAGCGGCTGGATTTAATTTCACTCTCATGCCACGAACCCAGCACGAGTTTGGAGACCAAGTTGAACACCAGAAATATCAAAATGCCGGTGAGCGACACCAAAACCAGTGCGGCAAACATTTTGGGAATCTCGGTGCGAAAACTCGCTTCCAGAATGCGCGATGCCAGGCCCGTGTCTTTGCCCGCCGCACCAGCGGTGAACTCGGCAACCACGGCGCCGATCAGGCTCAAGCCGCCGGCAATTTTCAAGCCAGCGATGAAATACGGCATGGCGGACGGGATCAACAAATGCCGCAGCGTCTGCCACGGTGTGGCCCGGTAGAGCGAGAACAGGTCGCGCAGGTTGTGGTCGGCGCTGCGCAGGCCGACAACGGTGTTGGAGAGGATCGGGAAAAACGCCACGATCCAGGCGCACAACAACAACGCGGCCATGGTGCTGTCGATAAAAATCAGAATCAGCGGAGCAATCGCCACAATCGGCGTGACCTGCAGCACGATGGCAAACGGGAACAGGCACAACTCAACCCACTTGTTCAGGGCAAACAACATGGCCAGCGCCACACCACCGACCACCGCCAGCACCAGCGCACCAAACGTGATCTTCATGGTGTAGACCCAACTCGTCATGAGCGAGCCCAGGTTGTCCCACAGCGTCTTGGCGATCAGGGTGGGCGCAGGCAGGATGTAGTGCGGAATCTGGTTGATGCGCACCGTTAACTCCCAGGTCAACAATGCGACAAAAAACACAATGAAGGGCAAAATCTTTTGAAACAATCGCATGTCAAGTCGCGTGAAATGCCGGGTGTTTGCTGCTGTATTTATAGCTCTTCCAGGGGTATCAATGGCGTCTCGCGCATCAGACATGGTGTTCTCCGGCTTTTTGCAGCGCCTGCGAAACCTGCACGCACCACTGTGCGTACCGCTCGGTGGTGCGAAACGCGTCACTGCGCGGGTACGGCTCGTCAATGGCCAGGTCGGCAATGACCCGGCCGGGGCGCGCTGCCATCACGATGATTCGATTGCTCAAATAAACACTTTCGTAGACGCTGTGCGTTACAAAAATTGTGGTGAACTGCTGCGCGGTCCATAAAGCCAGCGTGTCGTTGTTGAGCTTGAACCGCGTCATCTCGTCCAGCGCAGCGAAGGGCTCGTCCATCAACAGGAGGCGCGGCTCGGTGACCATCGCCCGGGCAATCGACACCCGCATCTTCATGCCGCCCGAGAGTTCACGCGGGTAAACGTGGGCGAACTGGCTCAAGCCGACCTTGGCCAGCACCGCCTGCACCTGCGGCAGCGCCGCCGCTCGCGAAACGCCTTTGAGTTTGAGCGGCAGCCAGACGTTGTCAAACACGCGGGCCCAGGGCATCAACGTGGGCTCCTGGAACACAAAGGAGATGTCCTTGGCATGATCGGACATGTTGTCGCTCCACTGGATGCGCCCACTGGTCACCTCCAGCAGCCCGGCGATCATCTTCAGTGCGGTGCTCTTGCCACAACCCGAGGGGCCCAGAAAACTGACGAACTCCCGCTCGCCAATAGCCAGGTCAACGCCTTGCAGCGCCAGCGTGCCGTTATCGTAACGTTTATGAACGTTCTGCAACGCGAGGATGGTGCTCATGGGCTTTTAGGTCGTGGAGGTTCATGGTAATTCCCGCGTACTCTTGATTTACTGGCAAAGCTTATCAGCACTTTTCATCAACAGCTACGGAACACACTTTCAGTGAAGATGATCCTGACACCCGCCAAAACCCCTGACGAGTACGTCACCTACCTTTCCGGCTGGCAGCGGGCCTACGTTGAAGCCTTGCGCCGCGCAGTGCGGGGCACAGCGCCCGACCTGGAAGAGCGATTGAAGTGGGGCCATATCGTTTACTTTTACGGTGGTCCGGTGTTGCTGATCCGCGCTGAGCCGTCCCGTGTTCTGTTTGGATTCTGGTGTGGCCTGACGGGCTGCAGCGGCTGCGTGCGGCGTTTGGGCGGGATGTTGCGGTTTTGCCAGCAAGGGACATCGACGCCATCATCGTCTCAGGCGGCTTCGAGTCGCCCAATCAATTCTTCCAGGCGGGGCTCATTCATGCCTGGTACTCCAGACGGGCAGCGCGCATCAGCGAAGCGTAGGCTCGAGCGGTGAAGTGAATGGCGTTTCAACCGAACGCCCGCTGCCCACACACTGCGCCTGCGCATTGGCAATCAGCGGCAACACTTCAACAGAGTCATCAAACCGGCTCATGAGGGACAGGCACACCATGCTCAAAAACAGTGGCGCCTGCGCTTCGCCGACTTTTCCCATGGCCGT
>JANMCB010000018.1:0-14330 GCA_031360805.1 Rhodoferax sp. | reverse complement strand
GATGACCACGCTGGCGGCATTGCTGGGCGCCTTGCCGTTGATGCTGGGCGGCGGTGTGGGCAGCGAGTTGCGCCATCCGCTGGGCGTGGTGATGGTGGGCGGGTTGATCGTGAGCCAGTTGCTGACGCTTTTCACCACGCCTGTCATTTACCTTGGGTTTGCCTCCCTGGCGGCACGATGGCGCAAGACAGCTGCGCCTTCGCCGATTGCTGGCACGCCCGGCGCAGCGAGCGCAGAATGAACTTCTCAAGCGTCTTCATCCATCGCCCCGTCGCCACCACGCTGGCGACGCTGGGGGTGGCTCTGGCCGGCGTGATCAGCTTCTTTCTGCTTCCTGTTGCGCCACTCCCGCAGGTGGACTTTCCGACGATTTCAGTCAGTGCCAGCCTGCCCGGTGCGAGCCCCGAAACCATGGCGGCCACGATTGCAACGCCGCTGGAGCGTTCGCTGGGTGCGATTGCAGGGGTCAGCGAGATCACCTCCAGTTCCTCGCTTGGCAACACGCGCGTGACCTTGCAGTTCGACCTGAACCGCGACATCAATGGCGCTGCGCGCGACGTGCAGGCGGCCATCAACGCATCACGCGCGCTGCTGCCCACCGGCATGCCCAGCAACCCGACCTACCGCAAGGTGAACCCGGCGGATTCTCCCGTGATGATCCTCGCGCTGACCTCCGACACGCTCACGCGCGGGCAGATGTACGACGCGGCCTCCACCGTATTGGCACAGCGGCTGGCCCAGGTCAACGGCATCGGGCAGGTCTCCATCGGCGGTGGTGCGTTGCCTGCGGTGCGAATCGAGCTGGACCCAAACAAACTGGCAGCCAACGGCATTGCCCTGGAAGATGTGCGCGTTGCCGTCACCACCTCCAATGCCAACCGCCCCAAAGGTTCGGTTGAAGACGGCGCACGCAGCTGGCAAATTGGCGCCAATGACCAGTCCGGCACTGCCGCAGACTACGCGCCCACCATCCTGCGCTACCGCAACGGCAATGCGGTGCGCCTGCAGGACGTTGCCGACGTGGTCGATTCAGTGCAGGACGTGCGCAACTACGGCGTTGCCAATGGAAAGCCGTCGATCTTGCTGATTCTGAACAAGGCGCCGGGTGCCAACATCATCGAAGCGGTTGACAAAGTCCGCGCGCTGCTGCCCCACCTGCGTGCCACCATTCCGCCTGCCATCAGCCTGGACGTGGTGATGGACCGCACTCCCACCATTCGGGCGTCATTGCGGGAGATGGAACGTGCCCTGGCAATCTCCATCGGCCTGGTCATCTTTGTGGTGGTGATTTTCCTGCGCAATTTCCGCGTGGCGTTGATCCCGGCTGTGGCCGTGCCGGTATCCTTGTGCGGCACCTTTGTCGTGATGTACCTGTGCGGCTACAGCCTGGACAACCTCTCGCTGATGGCGCTGACCGTTGCAACCGGGTTTGTGGTGGACGACGCCATTGTCGTGCTGGAGAACATCACGCGCCATATGGAGCGCGGCAAAACTGCGCTGCAGGCGTCGCTCCTGGGTGCCCGCGAAATCGGCTTTACGGTGGTGTCAATCAGCCTGTCACTGATTGCTGTTTTCATCCCGATCCTGATGATGGGGGGCGTGGTGGGCCGGTTGTTCCGCGAATTTGCCGTGGTGCTGTCGGCCGCCATTCTGGTGTCGATGGTGGTGTCGCTCACGACCACGCCGATGATGTGTGCGGCGCTGCTCAAACCAGAATCGAAAGGATCAAAACCCTCGCGGCTGGCCCGCTGGTCCAACGCGACGGGCGCCTGGGTGATGCACGGTTACCGGCGCTCATTGGGCTGGTCACTGCGCCATCAGCCGGTGATTTTTGTGATCTTCCTGTCGGTCGTCGGTTTGAACTTCTACCTGTACGGCGCCATTACCAAAGGCTTTTTTCCGCAGCAGGATACCGGGCGTGTAGTGGGCTTCATCCAGGCCGACCAGGCGACTTCATTCCAGGCCATGCAATTGCGGCTGGACCGCTTTCTGGCCATCGTCAAAGCCGACCCGGCGGTCGAACACGTCACCGGGTTCACGGGCGGCTCGCAGCGCAATTCGGCCCAGATGTTCATGTCGCTCAAGCCACTGGCCGAGCGCGACGCTTCGGCCGATCAGGTGGTGGCGCGGCTGCGTACCAAGTTGGCCAAGGAGCCAGGTGCCAACCTCTTCATGGTTCCGGTGCAGGACATCCGCATTGGCGGGCGCCAGTCCAATGCGCAGTACCAATACACGCTGCAAAGTGACAACCTGGAAGACCTGCGCATCTGGGACCCGCGCATTCGCCGCGCCATGATGGCCCTGCCGGAACTGGTGGACGTCAACACCGACCAGCAGGACCGCGGGTTGCAGACCTCGCTGGTAATCGACCGTGATGCCGCCACGCGCATGGGCCTCTCCGTGCGCTCGATTGACACCACGCTCAATAACGCGTTCGGCCAGCGCCAGATCGGTGTGATCTACAACCCGCTCAACCAGTACCGGGTGGTGATGGAACTGGCACCCGAACATCTGCAAAACCCAGAGTCGTTGCGCAGCCTTTTCTTCATCAGCAGCCTGGGTGAGCGAATCCCCCTGAGCGCGTTTGCCAGGCTGGAGCTCACCAACACCCCGCTGGCGGTCAACCACCAAAGCGGAACACCGGCATCAACCATCAGCTTCAACTTGCCTGTCGGGGTGTCTCTCTCGGAAGCCACGCTGGCAGTTGAAGGTGCTGTTGCGGGACTTGGCGTACCAGTGTCGGTCCGCGGTACTTTTGCGGGAACAGCGCGGGCCTTTGCGCAGTCGCTCAGCACCCAGCCACTGTTGATTCTGGCGGCGCTCATCACCATTTACCTGGTGCTGGGCATCCTTTATGAAAGCCTGATTCACCCGATCACCATCTTGAGCACCCTGCCCTCGGCCGGTGTCGGCGCGCTGCTGGCCCTGATGATCTTCAACACGGAGCTGTCGATCATCGCCTTCATTGGGGTCATCCTCTTGATCGGCATCGTCAAGAAGAACGCCATCATGATGATCGACTTTGCCATTGAGCGCCAGCGCCATGGCCATCTGACTGCGTCGCAAGCCATCTTCAAAGCCTGCCAATTGCGTTTCCGGCCAATTTTGATGACCACCGTCTGTGCCATTTTTGGAGCCGTCCCGCTGGCGGCGCCCACCGTTTTTGGCGCCGGTGACGGTGCTGAGTTGCGCCAGCCGCTGGGCATTGCCGTTGTCGGCGGCTTGATTCTGTCGCAAGTGTTGACGCTGTACACCACACCGGTCGTGTTTGTGCTGATGGACCGCGCGCGTGCCGCCACGCTGCGTGGTTATGCCCGCTGGTTCGCACCCAACGCCCAGCCCACCGTGCCGACAGCCATTGTCCCAGCGCTCCATTCGGCCTACCCATGACGATGAAAAAACCTGAATTCCCGCGCCCGCGCCGGCTCTGTGTGTCCCTGCTGATGGCCTTGACGCTGGGCGCCTGCACCACGCCAGTGCCTTATCAAAGGCCCGCCATGGACGTGCCCGTGGCGTTCAAGGAATCGGCATTGTGGAAGACCGCCCGCCCCGATGCCGCCACCGTGCCCGACGACTGGTGGCGCCTCTTCAACGACAACGACCTCAACGCACTTCAGACGCAGGTGGTGGTCGGCAATGAAAATCTCAAAGCCAGCGCCACCCAGGTTGAGGTAGCGCGGGCGGCGCTTCGCAGCACCCGCGCGGGCCTGAGTCCCACGCTGGGCGCAAGCGCCGGCATCACCACCAGTGCAGCGCCGGGCACAACCAACGCCGCCACCACCAATTCAATCAGCGCGAACGCCAGTTGGGAGCTTGACTTGTGGGGCCGTGTGTCGGGCGCTGTGAGTGGCGCTGAGTCCCGCCTGCAGGCCAGTTCGGCAGACCTCGCAGCGGCGCGTTTGTCCGTGCAGGCACTGTTGACGCAGACCTACTTTTCATTGCGCAGTGCCGAATCGCAAGCAGCCCTGCTGGAGCGGTCTGTCACGGCCTTTCAGAGGTCGCTGGAGCTCACACAGAATCGCTACGCGGGCGGCGTGGCGTCAGCCGCCGACGTGGCGCAGGCCACCACGCAATTGCGCACAACCCAGGCCCAATTGATCGAGTCCCACAGCAACCGCGCCTTGCTGGAACACGCGATAGCCACCTTGCTGGGCAAGCCGCCTGCTGCTTTCAGCCTGGCCAGCACGGCAACGCTGGCGGTGGCCCCGGTCGCGCCGCTGCAACTGCCGGCCCAATTGCTGGAACGCAGGCCCGACATCGCAGCCGCAGAACGCCGCGTGGCGGCTGCCAACGCGCAGATTGGCGTCGCGCAAAGCGCCTACTTTCCTGCCATCACCCTGTCTGCATCGGCCGGATTGCGCGGCGCAGAGTTGCTCGACCTCATCAGCGCACCCAACCTGTTCTGGTCGCTCGGGCCCTCGCTGGCGCTGGCGCTGTTCGACGGCGGCGCCCGCAAGGCAGCCGATGCATCGGCCCGCGCCAGCACTGAACTGGCGGCCGCCAATTACCGCCAGACAGTGCTCACCGCCTTTCAGGAAGTCGAGGACAACCTGGTCACCGCCGCCAGCCTGGAAGAGCAAATCGTGTTGCAGAACGACGCACTGACCGCCGCCCTGCGCAACCTGGAAATCACCAACAACCAGTACAAGGCCGGCACGGTCAGCTATCTCAATGTCGTGACGGCGCAGGCCACCGCCCTGTCAGCCGAGCGCTCGCTGCTGGATGTGCGCAATCGCAGGCTTGCGGCGATCGCGCTGTTGCTGAAGAATTTAGGTGGGCGCTGGGATGGACAATCCTGACGATTCCGGTGCCCCTCCACTCACAACAACCCAATCCATGACCGATTTCCACCCCAGCCCCCGCGTGCCCGATGCTTCGGTCGTCATCATCGACCCGTCGTTCGAAAAATACCGCCTCGGTCTGGCCAAGGTTGAGCGCTTGGCGACCGGCATGCGCTGGGCGGAAGGGCCGGTTTGGTTGGGCGATACACGCCAGCTGGTCTGGAGTGACGTGCCGGCAAATTGCATGTACAAATGGGACGAAGAGACCGGCGCCACGTCGGTGTTTCGCAAGCCATCGAACAACGCCAATGGCAACACCCGTGACCGGCAAGGCCGCATCATCACCTGTGAGCACCTCACGCGGCGGGTGACGCGAACCGAATTCGACGGGCACATCACCGTTCTGGCCGATTCGTTTGACGGCAACCGGCTCAATTCACCCAACGACGTGGTGGTGAAGTCCGATGGCTCGGTCTGGTTCACCGACCCATTCTTTGGTATCACCGGGTTTTATGAAGGCGAAAAGGCGCAGGCAGAGCTGCCCTTCAATGTTTACCGCATCGATGTTGACGGCTCGGTCAGCCTTGCCGCGTCCGGAATAAACCAGCCCAACGGGCTGGCGTTCTCGCCCGACGAAACGCTGCTGTACTTGGTGGAATGCCGGTCCAACCCACGTCGCATTCTGGCCTTTGACGTGGTGACCGGTAATACCCTGGCCAACCAGCGCGTACTGATCGACGCAGGCCACGGCACACCCGACGGCTTCAGGGTCGATCTGGACGGCAACCTGTGGTGCGGCTGGGGCATGGGTGAAGCCGGGCTGGATGGCGTACACATCTTCAACCCGCAAGGCAAACTGATCGGCCGCATCGACCTGCCGGAGCGCTGCGCCAACGTGTGCTTTGGTGGCCTGCATCGCAACCGCCTTTTCATGGCCGCCACGACTTCCCTTTACGCTTTGTACGTGAATACCCAAGGCGTGGGCTATGCGTAGGCTTGCTATACAATAAGTAGCAAACTATTTATAATGTACGAGGGCTAGAAGCATATTTTATGCATTTTTTTGCTTTTTCTGACGTCAAAAACGTGAAAAATTAACCTGCAAGTTAGTTTTTTTGCACCAAAACCGAATCCGCGCTGAATCAATCAGATACAAATTAGGAGAAGTAAAGAAATCTTTGACTTGGTCGGTAAAAGATCGTAACAATGCAGTGCTTCGACTGACTATTTGAACCGCGCCATCACGGGAGGCAAGGAATTCATGAAATACGTCAAACACTTTGCTGACAGCCGCACAACTGCCGTAGCAATCATTCTGTGCGCGACGCTCGTCACAATTGGACGCCCCGCGATTGCTGCCGACGCAGAAATTGAGGAGCTCAAGCGCGCCATACAGGCCCTTCAGCAGGAGAACCGGCAGCTTGCTGGTCGGCTCGCAACCCTGGAGTCGGGGCAGGCCACCAGATCGCAAGTCCCGCCGGCCCCACCGGCGCCAATGCTTTCCAATGACCAGTTGGCTCAACGGGTACGGGAACTGGAGATTTCAAAAGCGGCAAATGAGCAGGCCACCCGGCTCATCATTCAGGACTCGCTGGCCAAGACCGGTTCCAGAATAAATGATGCTGTTTCACTGGGCGGCTCGATTGAAATGCTGGTAGGACGAAGCTCAGACTTTTCAGGTACGCAGACAGATGCACTCAAGCTCAACACTGCCGAGCTTGACCTGGAAATTCAGGTCAATCCGTGGACCCTCGGCAGTTTTGCAATTCAATACGTTGATGGTACTGGCGTACGAACCGGCTCTGGCACGCCATCCGCGACGGCGATCAGTTCGGCTGTGGATCGCATCAACCTGGACCGGGCTTATTTCACCATCGGTGACCTCCAACGCTTTCCACTTTATTTGCGGGTTGGGCGACAACCGTTGCCGTTTGGAACCTCTTCAGGCGTCCACAGGGCTGACGTTCTGTCTATCGATTCGCCACTAACGGTCGAGGCGTTTGAAATGAAGAAGAACGCAGTGGGCCTGGGCTTTGGCGTGCCCACGCCGACGCCCACGCGGTTGGGACCGCCAGTCTTTGCGCCGCCCGTCAAACCGCTTTTGTTCAGCCCGCTGGTCGGTCGGTTCGCGCAAGGGCTGGGTTATCGCCCACCGGTCGCTCGGCCAAAACCACTCAGCGCTGTGCCAGCCAATCCGGAGATGGCGCCGTTTTACGGCAGTGTTTACCTTTACGACAGCTCCGATACGACAGCGCCAAGCCGCAGTTACACCAAGAATGTCAGCGCGCGACTGGGCTATCGCACCAGCGGGCATTGCGGCCGCAACTATTCCGAATTGAGCAACTCCGGGTGGTGCCCCTGGACCGTCGACGTGAATGTCGACTACAACAGTTCCATTTTCGACAGCAAGTTTCTGGCTGCGGAGTACAGTGGGTTCGCTGATCAGTTTGGCCCGGTAAAAGGGCTTGCAGCCAACGCGAAGCTGACGCTTGGACGGGTCTCGCTGACCGGCGAATGGAACGGCGCCTCAGATCGGGCGCAGTTTCGGGACGGTCTGGGCAACGGTGTTTCGATTCAGCCGTCGGCATGGCAAATCTCGGCAGGCTACCAATTCGACTGGAACCCATGGGTCACCTCAATTGGAGGGCAAGGCACATTTGCCGCTATTGGTTATTCAGAAACCCGTGATTTGGCGGGTGTCGCATTAGCAGGCAGCGGAACCACCAGCCGCGTAGGTTTTCTGCCCAGGCAACGGCTCACGATGACGCTTGGAGAATGGCTTGCAGACGGCGTCAAGCTTGTCTTTGAATACAGCTTGACCAAGGATTATCCAACCAATGAGGGCGGTACAGGCAACACCGGGCGCGGCTTGACTGCGGTACTCAGCTACGCCTGGTAACCAGACACAAGTGCACCAATGCATTTGAGTCAGAAAGGTGCATGTGCAGTTCTCTTGGCCAGGACAAGCAGTGCCGAAAATGTTGTGATCGAGGGAGGTCAGAAAATCAACATGTGCGGCGATCAAATTAATCGCTTTCCAGTCTTAACAAGACTCTTGGTCCCGATAGTGGACTTGAACCAAACCGATCCTGCTAACGATCTGCACACTCCATCTGTGCGATCAGTCTCACACCGACCGTTCAATTTGAAATATTAGTAACTTTATTTAAATTAAATTTGCAATTTGGCGCACTTATTACTAATCTTAGCTAAAAGTGGGCGCTCTCGGCTTGCGCGGGACTTGATGCCTTAGCTCGCGCTGCACCGGGTCCCCGCGAAATCCACATTTGGAGTCACCGGGACTGTTTAGAGAGCCAGTAAAAATAAGTTGACGGGAGGTCATCGTGTTGCAAAGCATCATTGATTCCAGTGTTCGCCTAAGGGTTCTGATCGTGGCACTTGCCGCGATGTTGCTCTTCACAGGCCTTTGGCGACTGCGTGACGTGACGCTTGACGTCATTCCTGAGTTTTCCACCATGTCGTTGCAGGTCAGCACGGAAGCGCTGGGCCTGTCGACCTCCGAGGTTGAATCCCTGATTACTGTGCCGATGGAGGCCGATTTGCTCAATGGGGTGCCGTGGCTGCGCTCCATCGAATCCGAGTCGATTACAGGGCTATCTTCGATCGAGATGTTTTTTGCGCCGGGTACAGACTTGCTCAAGGCGCGGCAGATGGTGCAAGAGCGTCTGGTCCAGGCGCATGCGCTGCCCAACGTGTCAAGTCCGCCGATCCTGATGCAGCCGGTGTCATCGGCGAGCCGAATCATGAACATCGGCTTGAGCTCGAAAACAGTTTCATTGATTGACATGTCGGTGCAGGCGCGCTGGAACATCGTGCCACGCCTGGTCGGTGTGCCGGGTGTGGCCAACGTTTCAGTGTGGGGCCTTCGCAACCGGCAGTTGCAGGTGCAAATCGACCCGGCCCGGCTCCACAGCAAGGGCGTTACGCTTGAACAGATCGTGAAAACCGCCGGCGAGTCCGTTTGGGCCTCGCCATTGACTTTTTTGAATTCGTCCACCCCGGGGTCCGGCGGCTTTATCGACACACCTAACCAACGGCTTGGCGTGCGGCACATTTCTCCCACCATTTCGGCCGAGAGTTTTGCCAAGGTTCCGGTGTTCGGCACATCGGTGGCACTGGGCGAAGTAACCAGGGTGGTCGAAGACAGCCAGCCACTCATCGGCGACGCGATCCTGAAAGATGGCCCCGGGCTGATGCTGGTGGTGGAAAAATTTCCGGGCGCCAACACAATCGAGGTGACTCGTGGCGTGGAAAAGGCGCTGGCAGAACTGCAGCAGGGCATGAAGGGCATCGAGGTGGACACCTCGATTTATCGCCCGGCCAGTTTCATTGAACGCGCCGAAAAAAACCTGGCGATCGCCATTTCCCTAGCCTACATGTTGTTGCTCGTGGCCCTGTTTACCCTGATGGGCAGCTGGCGCGCGGCACTGGTGGCGGCATTGGTGGTGCCGCTGTCGCTGTTCTCTGCCGGTCTGGTTTTGCACTTGCGTGGCGTCAACCTCAACATGATGGTGGTTGCAGGCCTGTTGCTGGCGATTGTCGTGGTAGTTGATGATGCCCTTCATGACGTGGGCAACATCCTGCGTCGCTTGCGAGAAGCGCGGGAAGCCGACAAACCAAGTACCACGGTTGGTTTGATCATGGCCGCTGTGATGGAGGTTCGCCGCCCGATGCTGTTTGCCACCATCATCATCTTGCTGGCCACGGTGCCGGTGTTTTTCATGGGCGGCGCGTCGGCGGCGTTCTTTGAGCCACTGGCCTGGTCGTATGTTTTGGCGGTGGTCGCGTCGATGCTGGTCGCTTTGGTCGCCACGCCGGCGTTGGCCGTGGCGCTGCTGGACGGAACCCAGCCGACCGGAGGCAATGGCACGGGCATGGTGGGCCGCCTACTCGGCGCCTACGAACGGGTCGCCTCGGGCACCGTACGGTGGGCCATGCCTGTCGTGATTGCCGGGCTGGTTTCGATTCCGGTCGCGTACTTGATATTGACGCAGATGGAGCGTTCGCTGGTACCGAGTTTCAAGGAAACCGATGTGCTGATCGAGTGGACGGGTGCCACGGGCACATCGCTGACGGCCATGAACCGGTCGACAAGCGCGCTGATCAAGGATTTGCGCGCCATCAAGGGTGTGCGCAATGCAGCCGCTCACATCGGCCGGGCGGTCCTCTCCCCCGACGCCAAGGACGTCAACGCGGCGGAAATCTGGGTCAGCATCGATCCGGCCGCAGACTACGACGACACCATGGACGCCATGCGCGAAGCGATCACCCAATACCCCGGCATGGCGGGCGAACTCACTACCTTCCTCTCCAAGCAGCTCAGGGGCGCCATTACCGGCGCGGACGACCAGCTCACGGTGCGGGTGTATGGCCATGACGTTAGCATCATCCGGGCCAAAGCCGAGGAGATCCGCGATGTGTTGTCGAAAATTGAGGGCATCCAGAATGCGCGCACCGAAGTCCCGGAGGACAAAACAACGATTGAAGTCAAGGTAGACCTCGACAAAGCCCGGGTTTACGGCCTCAAACCCGGTGACGTGCGCCGCGCCGCATCCTCGATGGTGGCGGGCATCACCGTCGGGGCCTTGTTCGAGGATCAAAAAGTATTTGACGTGGTGGTGTGGGGGGTGCCTGAGGTGCGCGCCAACCTGGCCACCATTCGCGACTTGCTGATTGATGTTGAAACTCCCAAAGGCGCGCAGGTGCGATTGGCCGACGTGGCCGATGTAAACACAGTTTCGGCGCCGGGAGTCATACGGCGTCATGGTGTGTCCCGGCGCATCGATATTTCGGCGGATGTGAATGAAGACTTCGACCTCGGTAAGGTGTCGCGTGAGGCGGCTAACCGCATCAAGGAAGTGACCTTTCCATTTGAATACCATGCCCAGGTGCTGGGTGAACATTTCTCGCGCCGGGCCACGCTCAAATCATTGAGCAGCTACTTGGTGGGCGCCGCGCTGGTGTCGTTCCTGGTGCTTCAGGCCGCGCTTGGAAGCTGGCGGCTGGCGTTGCTGTCAATTCTCTGCGTGCCGCTGACGGTTCTGGGCTGCCTGGTGGCTGTGGCCATTGGTGGCGGCGAATTCACCTTGGGCTCACTGCTGGGCATCGCGGGCGCGATGGCGCTCTCTGCCCGCAATGGCATTTTGCTGGTGCGGCATTTCCATCACCTGGAAAAGGGCGCGGGCGAGCGTTTTGGCGCTGCGCTGATTTTGCGGGGTGTGCGCGAGCGCTTCATGCCCATCGCCGCCAGCGCGGTGGCACTGATTGCGTTCTTCCTGCCGTTTGTCGTGATGGGCAACACCGCAGGTCTTGAAATTGTTCATCCAATGGCGGTGGCAGCCCTTGGCGGCATCCTGACATCAACACTGATCACGCTGGCGGTTGTCCCTGCCTTGTATGCGAAATTTGGTTTGGGCGCGGCGGCGGCAGCCGACCTGGATCTGAGCCCCGCTGGCGTATGACCCCTGTTGACGTGTCAAACCGAAAAGGATACCCAATGCGCAAACAAAGCCAACCGATTTTCCCGGCCATGGCTGCCGCCACATGCCTGATGGTTTCAGGCTTGGCGATGGCAGCGGGCGACGCAGCGCCTTCGGGCAAGAGGGACCGGCCTGCCAAGGTCGAGGCCATCGAGGGCTCAAAAGTGAAACGGGTCACAGTGACGGAGAAGGCGGCCAAACGGCTGGATATCCAGACGGGTGAAGTCGCCAAAGATGGTTCCGGGCAATTGAGCGCGCCCTACGCGTCAATCGTCTACGACATCAGCGGCGGCACCTGGGTCTACACGGTTCCACAGCCGCTGACATTTGTGCGACACAGCGTGGTGGTGCAAGGCATCACCGGCGAAAAGGCCTTTCTGAAGGAGGGGCCTGTGCCAGGCACCAAGATTGTGACGGTTGGCGTGGCCGAATTGTATGGCGCGGAAAAAGGCGTAGGCCACTAAAGCCAGGCATTGGCACCACAGGAGGGAACAGCCATGATGCGATGGATTGTCGAATCGAGCTTGAGGTTTCGTTTCGTCTTTGTGGCGATCGGCGTCGTGTTGGTCTACCTGGGCTCGCTGCGTTTTCAACAACTCCCGATTGACGTTTTTCCGGAATTCGCTCCCACCAAAGTTGAAATCCAGACCATTTGCCTGGGCCTGTCGCCGGCTGAGGTGGAGTCCCTCGTCACGGTGCCACTCGAGAACGCGCTCAGCGGAATTCCCGGCATGGGGCAATTGCGCTCCAAATCGGTCTCTGACCTCTCGTCGGTGGTCATGATCTTCAAACCGGGCGTAGACGAGCTGCGGGCACGCCAACTGGTGACGGAACGCGTGGCGATCGCCTCGTCAAATTTGCCGACCTGGGCGGCCCCGCCGCACATCATGCCTCCGTTGTCGTCTACCAGCCGTGTCATGAAGATCGGTGTGACCTCCAAGGACAAGTCTGTGATGGATCTGTCAATGCTCGCCTACTGGACCATTCGGGCCAGACTGCTGGGAGTTCCCGGGGTGGCAAACATCGCCATCTGGGGCGAGCAGTTGAAGATGCTGCAGGTGGTGGTCGATCCTGCGAAGCTGGCCACGCTGGGTGTGACACTGGATGAATTGCAGGAAGAGGTCTCGGATGCGCTGGACGTCGGGTTGTTGCGATATTCCAAAGGGGCGCACATTGGCACCGGCGGCTTTATCGACACCCCCAACCAGCGCATGGAGGTCTTGCACACCTCTTCTGGTCAGACCCCCGAGACGCTGGCGCTAGTGCCGATCAAGCGGCGTGATGGGAAGCCGCTGCTCTTGGGCGAGGTCGCGAAAATCATTTATGCGCCGCCCGACATGATTGGCGACGCGGTGATCAACGATGGCCCTGGACTGATGTTGATCGTTGAAAAATTTCCGTGGGGGAACACGCTGGAAGTCACGCGTGGCGTGGAGTCGGCGCTGGAGGCGATGAAACCCGGCCTGCCAGGGGTGGACATTGACACCAAGATATTCCGGCCAGCGACCTTCATCGAGGATTCGATCACCAACCTCTCCCACGCCCTGTTTTTGGGGTGCATTTTGGTGATCGTAATTTTGGTCGCGTTTCTTTATGACGTGCGGGCGGCATTGATTGCGATCGTCGCGATTCCCCTGTCTCTGCTGGCTGGCGGACTGGTCATGTTTCTGGCCGGCGCGTCGGTCAACACGATGGTATTGGCTGGTTTTGTCATAGCGCTCGGCGGTGTCGTGGACGACGCCATTATTGGCATTGAAAACATCATGCGACGGCTGCGCCAACATCGCAAAGAAGGCGGAAGTCAATCCACCGCGAATGTGATCCTCGAGGCAACGATGGAGGTGCGCACGCCGATTCTTTACGCCACCTTGATCATCGTGCTGGCGGTGTTGCCGGTGTTCTTCATGGAAGGCCTTTCTGGCGCGTTTTTCAAGCCGCTGGCCACCGCCTACGTGCTTGCCATGCTGGCCTCGATGCTGGTCGCCGTGACGGTCACACCAGCTTTGAGTTTGATCATGCTGCGCAACGCCCCGCTCCAGGGGCGGGAGTCGCCGCTGGTCAAGTGGCTGGTGCTTGGTTACGGGAAACTTCTGGAGAAGACCACCCGCACGCCGCGCCCCTCCTACATCGCCGTGGCCGTGGTCACGTTGGCGGGTTTTGCCATGTGGCCGCTGCTGGGCCACTCCTTGCTGCCAGACTTCAAGGAACGCGATTTTCTGATGCATTGGGTCACCGAGCCCAGCACATCGCACCCCGAGATGGTGCGCATCACGACCCGCGCCAGCAAGGAATTGCGTGCCATTCCGGGCGTGCGCAACTTCGGCGCGCACATTGGCCAGGCGTTTCTTGCCGACGAGGTCTACGGTGTGTACTTTGGTGAGAACTGGATCAGTGTGGACCCCAAAGTTGACTACGACCAGGCAGTCGCTGCAGTCGGGGCAATGGTAGACGGGTATCCGGGCTTGTACCGAGACTTGCAAACCTACTTGAAAGAACGCATCCGTGAAGTGCTTACCGGCGCGGGTGAGGCGATTGTGGTGCGTATTTATGGCCCCGACTTGCAGGTGCTGCGTGACAAGGCCGAGGAAGTGCGCCAGGTGATGGCGGAAGTGCCGGGCGTGGATGCGTTGCACAAGGAACTGATGGTGGAGGTGCCACAAGTGCAGGTCAAAGTGAAGCTGGAGGAGGCACAAAAATACGGACTCAAACCGGGCGATGTGCGGCGCGCCTCTGCTGCCATTGTGGCGGGAAACGAAGTGGGCGACATTTTCAACGGCGGGCGAACCTATGACGTGCATGTGTGGACGGACAAGGAGTCACGCCACAGCCTGCATGCGCTCCAGCAGATGCTGATCAATACGCCAACCGGAAAAACCGTTCGCCTCTCTGAAGTCGCTGACGTGAAAGTGGCTCCCACGCCCAACAGCATCAGCCGGGAGGGTGGCTCACGGCGCATTGACGTGCATTCCAATGTCAAAGGCCGCGATCTGGCTTCTGTGGCCGAGGACGTTCAGGATCGAATTCATAAAATCGATTTTCCAATTGGCTA
>JANMCB010000005.1:0-5270 GCA_031360805.1 Rhodoferax sp. | reverse complement strand
GATGTGCCTGATGGCGTTCGTTTCCAGATAGGTCATGACCGAGAAAAGTGCTCCGATGCCGCAGACTGCATTGCCAAGCGTGAACCAGTCGGCCAGGTGGAACTCCCGGATCATCGAGAACGGTTTTTTGGGTTTATCAGTAGTCATGGGTTCCGTTCAATTGCTACTATAAAAATAGCAAACTATTTATATAATACGAGGGCTAGAGGCAAATTTTATCAATGAAAAGCCAAAAACAGCGCGATTTTTCAGTTTTTCCTCCGAATTTAATATCACAGGTGATATCAATTTCTTCGGATTCGGTGAAATCGTCTGCACCGTCAACATAGCATCCATCATGCATCCTTGTCTAGCTGTCGCAGCACATTCGGTCTGGGGTTGACCATGCGCTGCGCGGCAGGCTGAAGCGCTTCATTTCCACGCTGAAATTGTGCGTAAAGCCTTGAGACTGAGCGTCAACAGGCCAGAAACCTGCACGCGTTTGGCGCGATGATGGCGTTCTGTCACGTCACGCCAAAATAAGGATGCACGCCATGCCCGGTCTATCGCCCAATCCGACAATCAGCAGCCCGTCTCCGGTCCGGCCTGCGGATTGGACCGTTGACCAAGGCTGGCCCAGCTACACCGCGCAGGAGCACGCTACCTGGAAGACGCTGTTCGAGCGCCAGACGCGGCTGCTGCCGGGGCGCGCCTGCGACGAGTTCGTGCAGGGCATGCGCGACTTGCCGATCAGCGCCGACCAGATCCCGGATTTCCACGCATTGAGCGAGGTGCTGATGCAGCGCACCGGCTGGCAAGTGGTGGCGGTGCCGGGCCTGGTGCCGGACGAAGTGTTTTTTGAGCATCTGGCGAACCGGCGCTTCCCGGCCGGCAATTTCATCCGCAAGCCGCATGAGCTGGATTACCTTGAAGAGCCGGATGTCTTTCACGATGTGTTCGGGCACGTCCCCATGCTGATGAACCCGGCGATTGCCGATTACATCCAGGCTTACGGTGTGGGGGGATTGCGCGCCCAAAGGCTTGGTGTGCTGGACCGGCTGGCCCGCGTCTATTGGTACACGGTGGAGTTCGGGCTGGTGCAACAGACGGACGGTTTGCGCATTTATGGCGCGGGCATTGCCTCATCGGCCTCCGAGAGCATTTTTGCCCTGGAGGATGCTTCGCCCAACCGGGTCCGCTTTAGCCTGCAGCGCGTCATGCGGACGAACTACCGGATCGACGATTTTCAGGAAACCTACTTCGTCCTGAACAACCTTGACGAGCTGCTTGACCTTGCCACAATCGACTTCAGCCCGCTGTACGAGCAGGTCAAAGGCCAGCCGGACTACGCGCCAGGACAGATTCTTGGCGACGACGTTCTGCTGGCACGCGGCACAGGGCGCTACCACCACCAAAAGCGGGTGGCGGCTTAAAGCGGCACCGCAGTCGTCGACTTCACCCTGTCCATCACGAAACTGGTCTTGCAGTCCTGCACGCTGGGGTGTTTGAGCAAGGTGTCCATGATGAAGTGGCTGTAGTGCGCCATGTCGCGCACCAGCAAGCGCAGCAGGTAGTCCATTTCGCCCGTGAGGGCCGCGCATTCCACCACTTCGGGCCAAGCCTGCACGCTGGCGCGAAACACATCCATCGGGTTGCGTTTGTGGCTTTCGGTGTGCTTTTCGAGGCGCACATTGATGTAGGCCGTCAGCCCCAGGCCAACCGCTTCAGGCTTGACCAGGGCTACGTAACGGTCAATCACCTTCGCCTCTTCAAGGCGTTTGACCCGGCGCAGCACGGCACTGGGCGACAGCCCGACCTGTTCGGCGATCTGGTCGTAAGTGGCGCGGCCATCCACCTGCAGGCTGCGCAGGATGAGCTTGTCAAGCTTGTCCAGTGTTTCCATGGTGGTCATTTCGCTTTTTTAGTGCGGCAAATCCAACTATAGCGCCTGATATGCATAAATATTGCGTGGCACCTCTGAGATGATTCAGGGCTAGACCATTCAATTGAACAAGGGCCTGCCATGACCGCGACTGGAACCGACCTGTTTGACAACCCGATGGGCCTGATGGGCTTTGAGTTCGTCGAATTCGCATCACCGACCCCCGGCCTGCTGGAGCCCATTTTTGAGCGTATGGGTTTCACCCTGGTCGCCAAACACCGCTCCAAAGATGTGGTGCTGTACCGTCAGGGTGACATCAACTTCATCATCAACCGTGAACCCAAAAGCGTGGCCGGTTACTTTGCGGCAGAGCACGGCCCCTGCGCCTGTGGCATGGCGTTTCGGGTGAAGGACTCGCACCAGGCCTACGCCCGCGCGCTGGCGCTGGGTGCGCAGCCGATTGAAATCAAAACCGGCCCCATGGAGTTGAACCTGCCGGCCATCAAAGGCATTGGCGGCGCACCCCTGTATCTGATCGACCGCTTTGAAGACGGTAAATCGATCTACGACATTGACTTCTTGTTCATCGACGGCGTGGAGCGGCACCCAAAGGGTCACGGCCTAAAACTGATCGACCATTTGACGCACAACGTCTATCGGGGGCGCATGGCGTTCTGGGCCGATTACTACACCAAACTCTTCAACTTCCGTGAGATCCGCTTTTTCGACATCAAGGGCGAATACACCGGCCTCACGTCCAAAGCGCTGACCGCGCCGGACGGCAAAATCCGCATCCCGCTCAATGAAGAGTCGCGCCAGGGCGGCGGCCAGATTGAAGAATATTTGATGAAGTTCAATGGTGAAGGCATTCAGCACATTGCGATGATTTGTGATGACCTGCTGGCCACCGTGGACCGCCTGGCCCTGGCCGGTGTGCCGCTGATGACGGCGCCCAGCGACAGCTACTACGAGATGATTGAGAGCCGCTTGCCGGGGCACGGCCAGCCGGTGGCTGAGCTGCAAACGCGCGGCATTTTGATGGACGGCAGCACGGACGCTACCGCAGGGGCTTCACAGCCGGGCACGCCAAGGCTCCTGCTGCAAATTTTCTCGCAAACCCAGCTCGGCCCGGTGTTTTTCGAGTTCATCCAGCGTAAGGGTGATGAGGGCTTTGGCGAAGGCAACTTCAAAGCGCTGTTCGAGTCGCTGGAGCGTGATCAGATTGCGCGTGGGGCACTCGAGTTGGCGTGACCTCAGCGCCGCGTCGCGCAGCCACGCCGCGCCACCTCAATCGCGACAATGCCGATTTTTCCCATCTGCATCATCGCTTCGAACGCGGGTTTCGCCGCAGCGGGATCAGGATCTGCGATCGAAGGTCGTGTTCTTTGCAGGTGTTGTCATGTCATTTCTTCATGATCATTTGAAAGCCACCATAGATCATGCGTTTGCCGTCGAAGGGCATCGGCGCGCGGGAGGGGTCCATGCGCGGGTCGGCCATGACTTTTTCCCAAGCGCTGTCACGCACCGCCTTCGAGGGCCATTCGATCCACGAGAAGACCACGACCTCGCCCTCTTCGCGTTTGACAGCCAATGGAAACGAGGTGAGCTTGCCTTCAGGCACATCATCCCCCCAGTTTTCAACGACGCTCAAAGCGCCGTATTCCTTGAAAACAACAGCGGCATCAGCAGCATGTTTGAGGTAAGCCTCTTTGTTGGCGGCGGGCACGGCCGCTACGAATCCGTCAAGATAATTCATGATGTACTCCTAAAAAGAATTGATTAAGCGAAATTAAGATGCTGGCTGTCGGTCGATTTGTTTAAAAATCAAACTTGTGGCCCATCGATACCGACCATCCAGTTCACACCGAACTTGTCGCTGCACATGCCAAAGTACGGTGACCAAAGGTTTTGCCCATCGGCATGAAGATGGATCGGCTTGCCATAGTGGGCTCAGCATGTTTTGCTGAAGATGCAGTAATAGAAAATCTCATGTCATACTTTCACCGCCTTCCAGCGCCCGCGAGAAAACAGCCACAGGGTGAACAACCCCACAGCCGTCTCTGACACAAACACGCCCCAAAAAACGCCAGAGTGAGCCCTGCTGCTGATAAGGTGCTGTGGCAAACAAACCACCCGTCACTTCCGTCCAGTGGCGGGTGGACTCAATCGCCAATTCTTCTTTGCCCGTGAAGTGATGGAAAAAGCTGCCCTTGGTCACGCCCGCTGCGTGGCAGATGTCGTCCACCGTAGTAGCAGAGTAGCTTTTGGCGCGAAACACCTGCAAGGCGGCGTCCAGCAGTTTGGTTTTGGAGGCGTGAGTTTGATTGATCACTTGAAAACATACCGTCTAGTTGGCATAAACATACCAACTAAGCGGTATGGTGCAAGTTGAATTTCTGTGGATTCGTATTATTTTGTAACTTGAATGCTGGATAACCATCAGAAGATGGCGACCTGGCGTTTGTCCCGTTGTCGGCTCGTCAGCTTGTCAGTTTAAACTTCATGATGGCGAAATCGTCGCGGACATGCTCGTGCTTGACCGCACCCAGGCGCTCGCATCAACGACATCAACCCAGAATTCGTAGTAGATCATTTTCGCAACCGCGTCGATCAGATGCGGGTGATGGAGCAGGTTGGTAATCTGCATTTGATTGGGACCTGGTTGGCACTGCGACGTCACTGCGCGCAGGGCAGGCTAACTTGCCCCTCGAGCCAGCGCCGTCAGCTCTCCCGACATCACAATGCGCACACCTGGGTGGCCTTCGGTCACCATGCGATGCAAGGCACGGGCAACATCAACCGCCTCGATTGCCTTGTAATTTGCAGGGATCAGAAAGCTGACGGCCGTCATCAATTGCAGGCCGATTTGCTCGCCAAGCCGTGAGGCTTGATTGAGCGATTCGCGGTCGCCTGACAGCATGCTCGGGCGCGCGATGCTGACGCTTTCAAAACCCAACTGCGCGACGGCCGCTTCCATCTCACCTTTGATGCGGTTGTAGAAAACGCCCGATTTTGCATCGGCACCCATCGCACTGACGACGCCCAAGTGCCCGGCTTTGTTCACTTGCCTGGCGGCTTTGGCGACCAGCACCACGGCATCCAGATCAATCGCTTTGAAGGCAGCTTGGCTGCCCGCGACTTTGATGGTGGTGCCCAATGCGCAATAGACATCGTCAACGCTTGGCATTTCTGCCAATTGGAGAGGTTTGGCCACATCGGCAACATGCGCGGTCAATTTGGGATGGTTGACACTGGGAGCCCGCCTGCCCAAGGTGTGTACGCGGGTGTAGCGCGGGTCGGTCAACAGCAGTTTCAACAATTCGCCACCGACCAGGCCGGTCGCGCCAATCAGCAAGGCGCATCGGTTTTTGTTGTCTTTGTTTTGAGGCGTCACCACGCGGAATCCCTT
>JANMCB010000534.1:0-2630 GCA_031360805.1 Rhodoferax sp. | reverse complement strand
GACAACGCGGTGAATGCGGATTTGATTGACGACTACCTGGCCAGCCCGCACGCCGCCGATATCGAGAAGCGGCATCGTCAGTGGCGGGAGGCTGGCACACCCTTTGGAGAAGAAGCCATGCGAAAGGCCGGGTTGAGCAATCCGGCGCTGGATCGGGTGGCCCGGGAACGCGCAGCGCACAACCCGCCGTGGGTCACGATTCAATCGGCTCTTGTGCAGGCGGAACTCTTTGATCATTTGCTGTCGGGGCGCAAATGAACTGTTGTCGGCCAGCTTCATGCGGGCCTGGGTCGCGACGACAATGCCGCCGATGCCCGTCAAACCACCAAGGAAAGGTCCCATGAACTACTGGAAAAGAATGATCCACGATAGCCTGCGGCTGTATTTCTTGCCGCTGGCGGTCGCATACCGGGCGATCAAGGCAAAGTTGACCATGGCTAATCGCGTGCATGACAGGGCCAAAGTGCCAGGCTCTGGCAATACGGATTAACCGCTGAAGGCATCGAACTCGATGGGGGGCCTTCGGGTCGGGGCGTCACTGCCTCTTCACTCCCGCAAGCCAGTGACTCAAACGGGGTAATGGGCTTCTGAAACGCCAGCCACCAGCTTCACCGTGCCAGTCGGCCCATTACGCTGTTTGGCAATGATGACTTCGGCCACACCGGGCTCCTGGCTGTCTTCCTGGTTGCCCTTGTTGTCATAGTCGTCCCGGTCGATGATCCGGATGAGGTCGGCATCGATGGGGTTGAGACGATGCACACACCGAGTACAAATTCGATGCTCGATTGAGATGCCCTGGTCCGTCGGCGTCCGTACGGAACCGGTCGCACGCCAGTGGGCTGCACGGCTTGCTCAGGCCGCCACGGGATGAACTAATGACCTTGTCAATCGGCCTCCCCTAATCCTCTAGAGGGACTTCCAAATAAGTCAAGTGCGGTATTTGGATTTCGGCATTCGGTTTTCTTCCTTGATAAACGGTATTCCTGCATTCCTGTGATCACAAGCTGCGGTTAAACGAGGTACAGACTGCACATCTACAGACGGCCTGGTTGCACCATGATCGGTGCGGACCCAGATACGGAGCGCTGCGGCTCACGGCCTGCCTGCGCAGGCCGGGACAGCGTGACGAAGCAAGGCTCTGCCGCAGCGCCGCTCGGCAGGACTCCATTCACTTCCCGTGGTCGTTGCCAATTGAACGCCACAAAGGGTTAGTCGAGTTTGCCCGCCGCCGGTCTGACCTGTTAACTGCATCTTTGAACTCACGTCTTGCAGGGAAATAAAATAAATCAGTAGCTCAAGCCGCGCTATGCAGCCGTGACCATTGCAACTCCAGAGGGCTTGACGCTGACATGGCGCGCATCAAACGCCTTACCCCGCACAAACACCGCCCACAGGATGCGTGCATTCTTGTTGGCCAGCGCCACCACCGCTTTTTGCCAGCCTGATTTTTCACGCAACTGATGCGCCCATTGGGAGATCGGGTCTTCACGGGTGTGGGCCGTCATCACCGCCGACTTGGCCCCCTGGATCAGCAGCATGCGCAGGTACATGTCGCCACGTTTGGTGATGGAACCCAGGTTGTTTTTGCCACCGCTGGAGTTTTGCCGGGGTGTCAGGCCCAGCCAGGCGCCAAACTGGGCCGCATTTTTGAACTGCTTGAAATCGCCCACGGTGGCCACCACCGCCGAGGCGGTGACAGGCCCGACGCCCATCAGTTTTTCGGCCTGGCGCACTGGCTCACTGGTTTTGCCATGGGCGGCAATACGTTCGTCACACCACAGCATGTGGGCATCGAGTTCAAGCCATTGGCTTTGGGCGCGTTGCAAGGCCAGCCGGGCCAGGCCACCGAGTTCATTGCTGGCGTCTTCGAGCACGTCGGTCAGGGCTTGTTTGAGGACAAGGGTTTTTTGGCCAAACACCAGGCCGAATTCCGCCAGCAGGCCCCGGATGCGGTTGGTGCAGGCGGTGCGTTCTTGTTTGAAGCCTTCGCGCAGGCGGTGGATGCAAAGCATGCTTTGCTGGTCAATGGTTTTGATCGGCACGAAATGCATTTGTGGACGTGACGCAGCTTCGCAGATGGCGGCCGCGTCGTTGGCGTCGTTCTTGCCGCCTTTGCCTTGCAGCCGGTAAGGGGCCACCAGGTGGGCGGCAATGATGCGGGCATCCAGACCCAAAGCCACCAATTTGCGTGCCCAGTGGTGGGCGCTGGAGCTGGCTTCCATGGCGATCAGCGCCCCAGCAGGTAATTGGGCGCACCAGGGCATGAATTTGTCGCGCGGCAGGGGTCGATTCGATACCACTTTGCCTGCCGCATCGACAGCATGAATCTGGATGACGTTTTTGGCCAAATCGGCGCCAACTCGTGTAATCTCTGTCATGGGACTTCTCCTTCATAAAAGGTTTCAGATTGAATTCAACAACCCAATCTTGGCACTTGATGCCGTCGCCTGGAAGTGGGAAGTCCCTTCGTATTCAATTGAGTGGACTGGCCTTGAGTCAGCCGGTAATGTGAAACAGTCACAACCTCCCCCAACCCCACCGATAGGGCCATGCGACCGGGCTTTGGGGTGGAACGCGTCGCGGTAGCGATCTATTAAAGTGCCCCAAAAAATTCCGCGACCACCGCGTCG
>JANMCB010000079.1:0-6489 GCA_031360805.1 Rhodoferax sp. | reverse complement strand
GGCACATGCTGCGCATTAGCCAACTCAGGGTGTCGTATGGCGATATCCAGGCGCTGGCGGGTGTCAGTCTGGAGGTGAAAGCGGGCGCGTTCGTGGCGATTGTGGGGGCCAACGGGGCGGGCAAATCAACCTTGTTCAAGGCCATCTCGGGAACGGTGCCGATATGTCTGGCCAACTTGAGTTTGACGGACACGATCTGGGCAAAATTGCACCGGCAGCGCGCGCCCAGTTGGGCATCGCCCATGTGCCCGAGGGGCGGCAGGTTTTTCGCAGCATGACGGTGCAATTTTACTCAGATCGTGTCCGTCAAACGCCAGTTCGCCGGAACCAATCGGCACGGTTCCCGAGATGGCCTTGAACAAGGTTGATTTGCCAGCCCCGTTGGCCCCCACAATCGCCACGAACGCGCCCGCTTTCACCTCCAGACTGACACCCGCCAGCGCCTGGATATCGCCATACGACACCCTGAGTTGGCTAATGCGCAGCATGTGCCATCCATTTCTTGCCCAAATAAGCCTCGATCACGGAAGGGTTGCTGGTGACTGCAGCGGGCTCGCCCACTTGCAGCACCTTGCCATGGTCCAGCACCATCAGCCGGTCCGCCAGGCGCACCATCGCATGCATGGTGTGCTCGATGATGACAATGGTGGTGCCTGCGTCCCGGATGCCCATCAGCACCTGCACCACCTGTTCAATTTCACCGCCGCCCAAACCGGCCAGCACTTCGTCAAGGAGCAGTAGCTGAGGGTTGGATGCCAATGCGCGGGCGACTTCCATCAAACGCAGGTGCACCGCAGGCAGACTGCCCGCCATGGCGCGAGCGGACTGCTCAAGCCCGACTTGCCGCAATGCGCCCAACGCGCGGTCATACGCGAGTGCGTCGTTGGGCACCGAAGAAAACGCGCCAATCACCACGTTGTCCAGAACGCTCAGGCGGGTGAATGGCCGGACCACCTGAAAGGTTCTGCCAATCCCGGCACGGCAAATCTCGTAGGGCTTCCTGCCCAGCAGCTCGGCGCCTTGAAACGTAACGGTGCCGCTGGAAGGTTCGATAAAGCCATTCAGCAAATTGAACAGGGTTGTCTTGCCGGCACCATTGGGGCCGATGATGCCAAGGATTTCTCTGCGTTGCACTTCAAAGCTGACATCCTGCACCGCTTGCAGACCGCCGAAGCTTTTTGACAGTCCGCGCACCTGAAGAATCACACCACTTGCCACCATCTCGGCTGCAGGTCTGGCTACCCGTTGCACAGCCGACATTGATGTGGCGTGTGAAGCTGCGCTCGGGGATGCTGGCGGCACGTCCCCAGCGGCCTCACCCAGGTGCGCGCGCGCAGCTTCGCGCCTGTTTCGCCACTGTGTAAACCACGGCAGAATCCCCCCCGGTGTCAGCAACACGATCAGGATAATGGCCGCGCCGTAAACCACACCTTGAATGCCGGGCAGCCTGGCACCCAGCGTGGCATTCAACAATTCGCCCAGCGGCAGCAGAATCACCGCGCCAAGCACCGGCCCTGCCACCAGTCCAACGCCGCCAAACATGGTGAAAATAAGTGCCTGTGCCGACACCAGCATGCCGAACACCGAGTGCGGCGTGACGATCACCAGCACCACGGCATACAGTCCGCCCGCTATGCCCGCAATCGCGCCTGACAGCACAAGCGCCAGCAGTTTCCATTGAAATGGGTTGATGCCGGCGGCTTCGGCGGCCAGCTCGTTCTGCTTGATGGCCAATAGCGACAGCCCGAAGCGCGAACGCGCAATCCACAAATTGATCAGCAATGCCCCAACCAGCATGGTCACCGCAATCAGCACATAGACCCGCTGATCCGCAAACTGCATGTAAAGCGCAGCGTCCTCGCGCTTCAGGGGCAACGCCACCTCTTGAAGCCCAAGCCATTCAAACACGTATAGCAGGGCCAGCGGATACGCCAGCATGGCCAGGCTGAAATAGACACCGCGCAGGCGGAAAGTCGGAATGCCGACAATCGCGCCCGCCATGGCACCCGCGCCTGCGGCCGCGACGATGCCAAGCCAGGGCGTAAGTCCAAACCTGGCAAACGCCACGGCGACGGTGTAGGCCCCCAGCCCAAAAAAAGCGGCATGACCGAATGACAGCAAACCTGAATAGCCGCTGAAAACATTCCACGACACGCCCACCGTGGCCCAGATCGGCACCAGCGTCATGATCAGCAGGATGTAGGGGTTGCCGATCACCGCAGCCAGGCCCAGGTAGAGAGCGGCCAGGCCGAAGGTCAGCCACAACGGCTGTGCGGATTTCTGACGGATAGGCGCCACGCTCACCACGGCATCTGTAGCCGCGTCCGGAACTGTTTTGATACTTTGTGTGGGTTCAGGCACGGTCGATGCTCTTTCCAAACAGCCCTTGTGGGCGCAGCAACATCACCAGCAGGAAAACCACAAAAATCGCCGAGTTTTGCAGTTGCACCGGCAGCACCAGGGTGGACATCTGCTGCACCAGGCCAATGATCAGTCCGCCCCAAAAAGCGCCCTTGATGCTGCCCATGCCGCCCAGCACGACGCCGGCATACATGATGACGACAAACTCCACGCCGACATACGGCTGAAACGGGTAGTACGCCGCGATCAGCCCACCGGCAATGCCCGTCACGGCGGCGCCCAGAGCGAAGGCAAAGCGATGCGCGCGTGTCACGTCGATACCCATGTAGGTGGCCGCTTCGGCGTTGTCGGCAGCCGCGCGCAGAACCTTGCCCGAGCGGGTGCGTGTGATGAAGAGCGCAACCACGGCGACAACGACCGCTGTGACCACAAAAGCCAGCGTGCGCGCCTTGTTCACAAACAGCAAACCATCGTCACCCACCAGCGGTCCAATCGTCCAGGCTGACGATGACAGCGCCGTGCGGATGGTCTGCGGGGAAGAGCCAAACAAGACCAGACCACCATTGGCCAGCACCAGGGACAAGCCCAGCGTCAATGTCAATTGCGGGTAGTGGCCATCGCCCTCGGTCCCCGTCACGCGGGAGCCCGTGACCCTTGCCAGAAGTGCCGGGTGCAGCAGCGAAGCAAACAGGTACAGTGCTGCACCGGCTGCCAGGGCGCTTGCAGCCAGCCCGCCCCAATCTCCCAGCACGCGCCCAAAGCCGAATGTCTCGAAAAACAAGAGCGCGGCGTACATGCCAATCATCATGAACTCACCCTGGGCAAAGTTGATCACCCGCATCACGCTGAAAATCAACCCGAGGCCGACGCACAGCAAGCCGTATATCCCGCCCACCAGCAGGCTGGTGAGCAGCGCCTGCAAAACGCTCTCCAGCAGAATCACGTTGCTGCTCATGGCCAGTTCCAGTGCACAGGCTGCAGGCCCGCCACAGGTGAGCGAAAGGTGGCCAGCGAGTCGCCGGCCAGGCAGCCCATGTAAGCCGTGCGAAGATCAGCGCCGCCAAATGCCAGACTGGTGATGTTGTGCAGCCTTCGCCCCCGCGCGGCTGACAACTGGGGCCGGTCCAGCGTGCCCGCTACAAAAGCCGCTTCGAGCTGTTTCGCGGTGGCGGGGTCGGCATCGTCAATCACGGTCAACTTCCCTCCGTCGGGCGCAATGCGATAGACACGGTTGCTGCCAACGCAGACGACCCAGGCGCCGCCTTCTGCGTCCAGCGCCAGCCCGTCGGGGAAATCACCCTCGCCAAAAGTGGCCACGGTTTCTTTGCCGGTCAGTTCACCTGCCTTGCCAATGCGAAACCTGGAAAGACGCCGTCCAAAGGTTTCGTTGACGTACATGAATTGCCCATCTGAACTCACACGGCATTCATTGGTGTAATGCAGGCCGTCGGCGACCACCCGCGTTCCCCTTGCGTCCCGCAACACGATGTACCCGGTCGCGGTGTGCAGCGGATAGGCGTCGCTGCCGTCGGTCGCGCTGATGCAGGCCCACACCCGACCCAGCGCATCGTTGACCACGAAATTGACACGGTGAACCGCTCGCCCGTCAACCTCGGTCAACCAGGGTGACGCTGCGCCGTCGGCTGTAATGTGCCAGACGCCGCCCTGCTCGCCCAGGTTTGCCACCAGAAAAGCGCCGTCCTGCAGGATGGCAATGCCGTTGGGCAACAGGCCTGAGCTTCCGATCAGGCGCTGGGTTCCATCTGGGTGAATTTTCAGCACACCGCCGCGCCGGTCTGACACGAACACGTGGCCCGATGAATGTGTCAATACGCATTCCGGCCGTTGCAGGCCAGAGGAAAAAAACCCAAGGCCTTCGCCTGGCATGGCGGGCTTGCCATCATGCAGCGATTCAACCAGCTGCTCCCAGGCTGCTGTATCGACCTGTTGTCCTGCAGTCATTCCAGCACAAGCTTCAGGCTGTTCACCACTTCGCGCCAGCGCCCTACATCACGCTTCATCAGCTCGCCGGTCTTGAGGCTGTCTAGGTAAGCCGGCTCCAGTCCACGCTCGCGCAGTTTGGCCTGCAGGTCAGGGTCGGTCATCACGCGGGCCAGATCATCACTGAGTTTTTTCACAATGGCCGGTGGGGTCTTGGCTGGGGCCACAAAACCGTACCAGATGTCCACATCAAAACCCGGCAGGCCACTTTCAGAAACCGTGGGCACATCGGGCATTTGGGGGAAACGGGTTGCCGTGGTGACAGCCAGCGCCCGCAGCCTCCCCTGCTTCACCATGCCGTCAAAGGCCGACATCGCGCCAAAGGATGCCTGAACCTCATCCGCCACCAGTGCTGTGACCGAGGGTGCCGAGCCCTTGTAGGGCACGTGGGTCATCTCGATGCCAGAGCGCATGGCGAACAGCTCACCCGCCAGGTGTGGTGCGGTACCCGTGCCCGCTGATCCGTAATTGACCTTGCCCCGGTTTGCCTTGGCATAAGCCACGAACTCGGCAAAGGTCTTGACCGGCATTTTGTCGTTGACCACCACCACCATGGGTGACGTGGCATAGCGGCCGATGGGTGCAAAATCGCGCAGCAGATCCCAGGGCAAGTTGCGGTAGACCGAGGTGTTGATGGTGTAGGAATTAACCAGCAGCAAGATGGTGTAGCCGTCCGGCGCAGCTTTTGCCACCGCGTCTGCGCCAATGTTGCCCGCCGCACCGGCCCGGTTGTCAACGACGACCGGCTGACCCCACAGTTCAGATAGTTTTTGCCCTACCAGGCGCGCAGAAATATCAGAACCGCCAGGGGCAAAACCCACCACCAGGCGCACCGGCCGCTCCGGGAAGGCCTGCGCGAAGGCGGCCAGACCCATCAAAACCGCAAAGCTCAGAACTGATTTCCATCGACGCATCTTGAAGTCTCCATTTGGCTGGCGTGCCTTCAGAAAGCGAAGGCAAAAGGCGGTCTTAATTTCGATATCTCGAAATACGATTCCTATTTTAGAAAAGAGGATACCATTAAAAGCGCTGGAGCGACTTCGCCTTGCGCCGCGCAAGCTAGATGCAGAGTCGAGAGACGATCAGCCTACCGGCCCCTATAAACCACCCACCCGCTTTCGTCAGACGCCTCCAATATCACGGGCGATATCAAATTATTGGAAAATCTGGCTTGACGGGGCGATTTTAGCCATTTTACCAATCAAAACAGCACCTAGCTTTCGTATAATATAAATAGTTTGCTGCTATTTATATAGCATTGAGAATTCACGACGAAGGCTGGCCATTGGCAGCAAAATCTGAACAAGAAATGAAAACCGACCTTGACGTGGTGGCGATTGGCGAAGCCATGATTGAATTCAATCAGCGCCCTCCTCCCAATGACCGCCTGTATTTTCAGGGGTTCGGCGGCGACACGTCGAATGCCATGATCGCGGTGGCCCGCCAGGGTGGCAAGGCGGCCTATATTTCGTGCGTAGGCGATGATGATTTTGGTCGCCTGTATTGCGACCTGTGGCGCAAGGAAGGTGTCGATATCAGCGCCGTAAGCGTAAATCCTGCTGCGCCAACGGGCATCTACTTTGTGCAGCACGACCAAAGCGGGCACAGGTTTTCCTACCTGCGACGAGGGTCCGCCGCCAGCCTGATGCAGCCTTCGAACGTACCCCAAAGCCTGATCCACCGGGCCAGGTACCTGCATGTTTCAGGTATCAGCCAGGCCATCAGCGAAAACGCACGCGAGACGGTTGCCTGCGCCATTCAGCTAGCCCGCGCCGGTGGCGTCAAGATTTCGTACGACCCCAATTTGCGACCGTCGCTGTGGTCCCTGGCGAAAGCAAAGGCCACTCTGCTGGAGACTTTGCCGCTGTGCGATGAATTTCTGCCCGGCTTGGGCGACCTTCAGGAAATGGCCGGGCTGAGCGATCCGGCCAGTGTCGTCGCCTGGGCCCACCATCAGGGTGCGAAGGTTGTGGTCCTGAAAATGGGCGACAAAGGTGTGCTGGCTTCGGATGGACATTCAGTCAGCGAAATTCCTGCATTTGCCATCAACGCCGTTGATGCAACCGGC
The DNA here is from genome assembly GCA_031360805.1 of Rhodoferax sp. Taxonomy (GTDB): domain Bacteria; phylum Pseudomonadota; class Gammaproteobacteria; order Burkholderiales; family Burkholderiaceae_C; genus JANYCG01. The sequence continues at coordinate 59 of JANMCB010000079.1, read as the reverse complement.
GCAGGCGATTGTTTTGACGGGGCGTACCTTGCCAGACGCTCGCTCGGGTTTAGTGTTTT
>JANMCB010000070.1:0-10056 GCA_031360805.1 Rhodoferax sp. | reverse complement strand
TGCATCGCCGGCACTGCAAGCCGTGGCTGCACGCCGCTCAGCGCCGACGCCGTACCCGGCAATGGCTGCGCCGGAACTTCACGGCGCACCAGAGAGCCAGCATGCCACCTTCAACAGCCTGATCGAGAACGCGCCCTTCGGTGTTTATGTGGTCGATGCGCAGTTCTGCTTGTGCCAGGCCAGTGCGGCGGCACACAAGGCCTTCGCCAGCGTTCAGCCGTTGATCGGCCGGCACTTTGGCGACATCGTGCGCGCGGTCTGGCCTGAACCCTTTGCGTCCGAGGTGCTGGCCCACTTTCGCCGCACCCTGGACAGCGGCAAAGCCCATGCTCAGCCCACGGTCAGTGAACTGCGTAAGGACTCGCCCTACGTCGAGTCCTATGACTGGAAGATTGAGCGCATCGTGCTACCTGACGGCGGCTTCGGAGTGGTCTGCTACTTCTACGACCTGACCGAACGCCAGCAGGCCGCAGAGGCCCTGCGCCTGCGTACTGCGCAGTTTGAGACGCTGGTCAACGAGGCGCCGCTGGGCATCTACCTGGTGGACGCCCAGTTGCGCATCCGCCAGGTCAACCCGCTGGCTCTGCCCGAGTTCGGTGAAATCCAGGACCTCATCGGCAGCGACCTGGCGGCGGTGATGCATACCTTGTGGGGGCCAGCGCGCGGCGATGAAATCGTGCAGCAGTTCCGCCACACGCTGAACACGGGCGAACCTTTCGAGGCCGAAGAATTGATCGCCTTACGCGCCGACCGCAGCACCACCGCATACTACGAATGGCAGATCCACCGCATCCCGTTGCCTGACGGCAGCTACGGCGTGGTCTGTTACTTTCGCGACATTTCTGCACGCATCCATGCCCAGGCCGAGATACGCGACAGCGAATTGCGCTTTCGCGCCCTGGTCAGCGCCAGTTCGGATGTCGTGTACCGCATGAATGCGGACTGGAAAGAGATGCGCCTGCTCCAGGGCCGAGACTTCATCGCCGACACCCACCAGCCGGACCGCTCCTGGCTGGAGAAGTACATTCATCCCGACGACCAGCGGCTCGTCATGGAGACCATTCGCGATGCCGTCCGGACCAAAGGAGTCTTCGAGCTGGAGCACCGGGTCTTGCGGATTGACGGCTCGCTGGGCTGGACGTTCTCGCGGGCCATCCCGTTGATGGACAACGACGGCACGGTGGTCGAGTGGTTCGGCGCAGCCAGTGACGTGACTGCGCGCAAGCAGGCAGAAGCCGCGATCCGAGTCGAACAGGGGCGTAGCCTCACCATCCTGGAATCGATCACCGACGGCTTCTACGCCCTCGATTCCGACTGGCGATTCACCTACATGAATCCGGCGGGCGAGCAATTCATGGGCCGCTCCCCCGGCGACTTGATCGGCAAGAGCGTGTGGGATGAGTACCCCGGCGCGGTCGGCAGCGAGATCGAGCGGGTATACCGCCGGGTGGTCGCCGGGCGGGTGGCAGAGTCCTTTACGGTTCACTACCCGAACTCCGACCGCTGGTATGCGGCCACCGTCTACCCTACCCCGGACGGACTGTCGGTGTACTTCCGGGACGTGACCGAAAGCCGGCGAATCCAGGAACTGCTGCGGGCGAGCGAGCAGGGGCAGCGGATGGCGCTGGATGCCGCCGAACTCGGCATGTGGCATGTCGAGCCGGCCACTCGTGCGACGAAGACCGACGCCCGGTTCCGCGCCATCTTCGGCACAACCGAAGAGTGGAACGATTACTTGCAGGTGTTCGCTGTCATCCACCCCGACGACTTGCCAAAGGTGCAGGAGGCCGTGGCCGCGGCAACGCGGCTGGAGGACCCCATCCCTTACGCCATCGAATACCGGATCGTCCACCCGGACGGGTCGCTGCGCTGGGTGTTCGCCAAAGGGCGCTCGAGCATCGACGAAGTCGGCCCGACGAGGCGGGTGACGAGTTTCGACGGCACGGTGGCCGACATCACCGACCGAAAGCAGGGCGAGCAGGAACGCGAGCGGTTGGTCGCCCGTCTGCAAAAGGAAGACCAGCGCAAAGACGAGTTCCTGGCCACGCTGGCCCACGAACTGCGCAATCCTCTGGCTCCGATCCGCACTGGCCTGCAGATCATGCGGCTGGCACCCGACGACGCGGCAGCGAACGAGCGCATCCGCTCGATGATGGAACGCCAGCTTGGGCAGATGGTGCATCTGATCGATGACCTGCTGGACTTGAGCCGCATCAGCCGCGGCAAGATCGATCTTCGCAAGGAGCGCATTGATCTGGCAACGGCCATTCAGCAGGCCATCGAGGCCAGCCGACCGCTCATCGCAGAGGCTGATCACGAGTTGCTGATTAAATTTCCCCCCGGCCCCATCCATGTGGACGCCGACCTGACCCGGCTAGCGCAAGTTTTCTCGAACCTTTTGAACAACGCCGCCAAGTTCACGGATCGTGGAGGCCAGATCCGATTGAGCATCCAACAGCTGGGCGCTGAAGCCGTCGTCTCGATTCAGGACAACGGCAGCGGCATCACGACGCACATGCTCCCGCACGTCTTTGAGATGTTCACCCAGGTTGACAGTAACCTGGAACGGTCGCAGGGCGGTTTGGGTATCGGCCTTTCTATCGTCAAGCGCCTGGTCGAGATGCACGGCGGGTCGGTCGAGGCCCGCAGCGAGGGCCAAGGCAGGGGCAGCGAGTTCGTTGTGCGCCTGCCGGTGGCTTTGTCGGTCGCCGGGGACGAGCCTACCGTTCAGACCGACCCCGTCGGTCCCATTACACGCCACCGCATTCTGGTCGTGGACGACAACGTGGACGCGGCGAACTCGCTCAGTCAGCTTCTTGAGATGTTGGGGAATGAGGTTATCACTTTCTACGACGGGGAGTCGGGCATCCAGGCGGCCAGGAAGTTTCGGCCCAGCATTCTGTTGTGCGACATCGGGATGCCGAAGATGAACGGGTACGACACGGCCCGCAGCATCCGGGCCGAGGAGTGGGGCAAGAACACCATACTGGTGGCACTGACCGGCTACGGCCAGATGAACGACCTGCAAAGGAGCGCGGACGCGGGGTTCGATCATCACCTGGTCAAACCTTTAGATGTCGACGCCTTGATGGCGCTGTTGGCCGGCTTGCAGCCGCAGCCCGTGTGATGGTTCCCCCGACGGCATGCTTGCCTACCCTCAACGTGTTGAAGGCTGCAGGTGTTGCATCGCATTGTCAACCAGGCCATTGCGTCCATTGCGCCCGGTGGAGACCAGGCCAGCGGACTGACAGTGGACCTGTCGCAAATCAACATGGAAAAGCTGCGCGACGAGTTCGGCAAAAAAGTAAAGCGCAAGGCGACGGTGATAGAGGACATTCGCCAGAGCGTGGAAGAAAAGCTGGCCCAGATGCTAGCACTCAACCCGCTGCGCATGAACTACGAAAAGAAGTATCAGGAAATCATTGCCGCCTACAAACAGGACAAAGGCCGAGCCACTATTGAGGCAACTTTTGCGCAGTTGATGGAAGTCATGGTCGGTCTCGACGTGGAGCAACTCCGCGCTGTGGAAGAGGGCCTGAGCGAAGAGCAGTTGGCGTTGTTTGATCTGGTGTGGCGCGATGATTTGTCCAAAACGGACCGCGAGCGCATCAAGCAGGCCAGCCGCGAATTGCTGGCGGGTGTGCTGCAGGTCATCGCGCCGGTGGACCGCTGGACGGAGAAGGAGCAAACCCAGGCCAAGGTGCAGACCTTCATTCTGGACCACGTTTTTGAGGTGCTGCCTGAGCCGCCTTACACACCTGACGACAAGCTGCAGGTGGCAGAGTTGGTGTACCGGCACATCTGGCAGCAAAGTTTGCGGCATCAGCTGGTGAGCGGCGGTGGCCAATAAACACTCGAGCCCAACAGGAAGGGCAACAAAGAAGTCTACGAAATTGATAGCTCGTTATCAATCGCGTCAGTTGGGAAGCTGGAACAAATTTACTTGAGATCCGCCACTTACCGCTTCCTCAACGTCATCTGGTCCTTCTGAAGAATGATTTCAAACTTCGACAGAAAGCTCTGCCCCAGGAGTGCATCACTCGCTTCACGCCCGACAAAACCAACGGCAATTCTCACCCCTGAAACGGCAATCGGCCCAAGCGTTACCGGGACATCCGCAACGATCCTTCCTGGCATGTCACCATTAGCAGTGTGAAACACGGTCGGTACTCCTTTCGACATCCCGGCTTCACGTGCAAATTTTTCACTGACAGTCACAAGTGAAGCGCCCGTATCAACAAGAAAACTGGCTGGCTTTCCGTTCACAGAACCACTGGCGTAAAAATGCCCGTCCCTGGCCCTCGGAATGACCAAGTCGCCTGACGCGGAAACGACGAGTGGCTTGGGTTTCAAGTACTGGTTCATGGCGACGTAGAGCCCGCTCATGATGACAGCCCAGAACACTACGATCCAAAATGGCGCCCACTTCAGACTTTTGGGGATGCCGCTTCCAGCTCTAGCTTGCGGGGCCGTGAATCTGCCGACTTTGCTCGTTCCTTTTCCCCGCTCCTTCTGTGCATCGCGCCACCAATCCCGGTCTTGCATTCCCATTTGATATTCCCATTTTTTGGTGCCTCTGAAAACCTCATCGCGAGTCCGTGTAGATCGGATCGGGAAAGACTACCAGGCAGATTTTGCAACCAATAGCGCCGTTAGTCGCAAGAAATTCAACCCCGCACAGCGTCCGAGCATGATCTGTTGCGGGCAGATGAGGTTGAGTAGAGACTCGTTGGCCGCTCCATAGATTTTTGGCGTGATCCCGGAAAATTTGCAAAGATAATATCACCTGTGATATCACATTCTCCGAAAGGCGCGCCGGTCAACTATTTTATCAATAAAATAGGCCTCCAGCCTTCGTATCATATAAATAGTTTGCTATATATATACTAGCAATTGAAATTGCGATAAAGGGCTCAAGGCGCAACCGCTGCCCCTTCAATGCCGTGCCGCTTCAGCGCCTCTGCCACAAACCCCGACGTTTTCATGGTTTCGACAAAGCGGCTCAATACTTCTGCCACTGCTTCCCCTTTACTTTTGGGCAAACCCATGGCCTGCTGGATCACCATGAACCGGCCGGGAAGCAGCCGCAAATTGGCATGTTGCGCGGCATCAGCTTCGAGTTGTTGTTTAACACCAGCAGCGACCTCGTGCTTCTGGTCGATGAAAGTCTGCACGACGGCTTGCGAGCTGGCCACGCGTTCGATGTGGGCGTTCTTCAGCTCGCGGGTCAAAAACAGGTCATACGCGCTGGCTTTGCCAACGGTCACTCGGGTGCCCGCCGTGTCAACCTGCTCATTGGCAGTAAGCGGTGAATCCGCGCGAACCAGGTAGGCGCCTTCAATCAGCACGTAAGCGCGGGTGAAGGCGATGTCTTGCCCGCGCAGGGGGTCGATGGCGAAGAAACCGATGTCGGCACGGTCTGATTTGACGGCATCCACCGCTTGGGCAGCGGTGTCAACCAGCAGCAATTCAAGCGGCAGGTTCAGCACCTTCGCAAACGCCGTCGCCAGATCAATGGAAACCCCTAAGGGTTGGCCCGAGGAAACGTCACGTTTTGCAAGAACTGCATTGCCTAAATTGATCGAAGCACGCAGTATGCCTGTGGGAGCGAAGGTCTGAATCAGAAGTGAATCCATTTTGTCCATTTCAGCGTAATAAAGTGGTCACACGAACGACCCATCCGGGTTACAAAATGTGGGTGTCGTGGCTGGCATACTCTCGGGCAAGTTCTAACAGGGTTGCTTCGACCAGTCGGCGATTGCGGTGCCTGCGATTCCCGATGTAGATGCCATCCAGCTAGAGCTTGCCCAAAGTTATTGAATTTTGCCCCATGAACGACCGCGCGACCCCATTCACAGCCGAACCGAACCAGGGCGTCCAGGAAACTGATGGACGCGACGGTGGTGCGCGCCACTTGGCAGGTGATGCCCTGAGGCAGGCGCTGATAGACGCACGGGCGCGAACTTGGGCACTGGTTCATGACCTGATTCCTGCGCAATGGATCCCACCCATTCAGCCTGGCGTCAATCCGATCGCCTGGGAACTGGCGCATTTGGCCTGGTTTGCAGAATTTTGGGTTTTACGTGGACCGCATCAATTCAGCTCCGATGGCTTGGCGACCGCCCAACAAGCTCCCCGTTTTGCCGGTCCTGATGCGCATTTGGACTCGGCCCGGCTAACGCATCACCTGCGGTGGACCACCCCCATGCCCGACGCTGAGAGGCTCAAAAAGATGCTGGATGACCAGCTTGGCGCCTGTGTGGCCACGGTGACGGCAGGCGATGTACATGAGTCCGCCGCAACCGGTGCCTCAAGGCACGATGACGCGCTTTACTTTCATCGGCTTGCGCTGTTTCACGAGGACATGCATGCGGAAGCACTCTGCTGGCTGCGCGATGCTCTGGGTTATGCGCCACCGCCTGTTACTGCAGTACCAGTTTGCGGACAGCGTCAGGCTTTGTCGGTGCGTGGTGGTGAGGTCCGCCTGGGGTCTGGTGCCAACAGCGCAGGCTTTGCTTTTGACAACGAACGGCCGGGCAAATACGTGCAATTGCAGGACTTTGAAATGGACAGCCACCCCGTGTCGGCACTTGATTTTGCCGAGTTTGTGAACGCGGGCGGGTACGCGCGACCCCAGTATTGGCCAGCAGAAGCTGGGCATTGGCGCTCGCAGGCCAATATCTCCCATCCGTCGCACTGGCGCCCAGGTCCGAGCGGTGATTGGCAAATGCGCTGGTTCGACCAATGGCTTGCGTTGCAGCCGGGTGTTCCGGCAATGCACATAAACGCGTTTGAAGCTGAAGCCTACTGCCTGTGGGCCAAACGCCGCCTGCCTACAGCAGCACAGTGGGAGCACGCCGCGCAATCGCTTCCAGTCAACCAGCACGGAGTAGCAGATGCGGTTAGATTCAACTGGGGCAACAGCGTTTGGGAGTGGACAGCCAACACTTTTGCGCCCTACCCGGGGTTTTCAGCTGGGCCGTACAGACAATACTCAGAACCGTGGTTTGGCGATCACCGTGAACTGCGCGGTGGCTCGTTTGCGACTCATCCGCGCATGCACCACCCGCACTACCGGAACTTTTTCCTTCCCAGTCGTTCCGACATCTTTGCGGGTTTCCGCACCGCGGCGCTTTGAGCCCGGCCAATTCTCCAACAATGGCCTGCCACCCATTCATCCAGCAGTGAATCGACGCGATTTCCTTTCCACCAACCTGCGGGCAGGTTTTGCCGGTGTTGCTGGTGGGACCGGCCTGGCCGGCGTGCTGACTGGCTGCACGCTGGCGCCAGACCAGGACCATAACGAGGCAAACGCACCACGCGCCATGCCCCTGGCACGCAAAGTGGGGACGGCATGGGTTTTCAGCTCCGGCGGGCCGCGCGGGTTCGTGCATGTGGGCGTACTCAAAGCGCTTGCGGAATTGGGACATACGCCTGATTTGCTCGTGGGCGCGTCGATTGGTGCGGTGGTCGCGGTCATTTATGGCTGCGGCAAGTCGGCGGGTGAGATTGAGCAGTTGGCGCTGGATCTTCAACCGATGAGCCTTGGGCGCTATGCAATCGGCAGCAGTGAACGACTCAGTGGATCTGCCATTGCCAGCCTGGTTCGCCGTGAAGTCAACGACAAACCACTGGAGAAGATGTCAATTCCAGTCGTGTGTGTCGCGGCCCGCCGGACAGACTCACAGATTTTCGGGTTCAACGTGGGCGATGCCGGTGTGGCAGTGCAGGCCAGTTGCGCCATTGAAGGGCAATTTACACCCGTCCGAATCCGTGGCGAGCAATTTGTGGATCCAGATTTGCACCTGCCACTTCCGGTGCGCCTGGCGCGTCAGCTCGGCGCCGAAAGGGTGCTGGCAATTGACGCCTCGGCACACGAAAGCCGTGCGCCGGCAGGTGCAGAATGGTTTCGCGCCATCGACTTGCGAAAGCGCGCGTTGACTGAGCCAGACGCACAGGCCGCCAACCTTACGCTTCATCCAGACTTTGGTTATTACGTGAACCTGTCCCGCGAATTCAGGCAGCGCGCCATTGCTGCGGGCTACCGCACCACTATGGCAGCTGCCGCCAAGCTTGCGCTATTGCATGCCTCAACCTGACTCAAAATGACAACTCACTCGCCCACACTTGTCCTGTTCAACTACGACTGGGACACAGTCGGTTTTGCCCAGGCCTGCAAAGCCAACGGTGACCCGGCACCTGATCACGCCGGGTTTGACCTGTTTTCGTTTCCGAGCAATGCCAACCTGGCCTGGTTTGACATCGAGCGCTTTGTGAACCGGCTGGCGCGCAAGGCCAAATCGGCCGGCTGGAAGGCGGTCGTCTCCCACCATGAGCAGTTTGGCGCTTTGGCGGCAGCCATGCTGGCCGAAAAAATGGGTTGGCCGGGCACGCCGGTCAACGCGGTGCTGGCCTGCCAACACAAGGTCTACGCGCGCCAAATCCTTGAGCAAGTCTGCCCACAAGCCAACGTGCCATTTTCGGTGCTTGACGCCGAGTACGGTGGAGACGTTCCCCACGGCCTTCAGTATCCGCTGTTCATCAAACCCATCAAGGCTGCGTTTTCAGTGCTGGCGCGCGTGGCGCACTCGCACCAGGATCTGACTGCGCATACGCGTTTTGGCATCTGGGAGTTGTGGGTAATACGCCATCTGGTGGAACCCTTCGAGCGGGTATTTCAAAAACGCATGGGGCCAACCCAAAGCGCGCACCGCCTGATGGTTGAGGAGCCCGTCAACAGCCCGCAATTCAACCTGGACGGTTATGTCTGGAAGGGCAAGGCAAGCGCTTTCGGCGTGGTCGATGCCGTGATGTATCCCGGCACCCAGGCCTTCATGCGGTGGGACCTACCCAGCCGTCTTGGCATGGAGATACAGCAGCGCGCCCTGGAAGTCGCGCAGACGTTCCTGGCAGCCATTGGCTTTGACCATGGACTGTTCAACATGGAGTTTTTCTACGATGAAACGCAGGATCGTCTGACCGTGATCGAGTTCAACCCGCGTATGGCGTCGCAGTTTTCTGATCTGTACGCCCGCGTTTGCGGCATTGACATGCATGGCTGCTCGTTGGCGATGGCTCATGGGCAGCACCCCGAAACCGCCAGACGGGTCGCGCCTACAGCAGGCGCGGCGTCAAGCCTGGTCTATCGCAGTTTCCAGCCTGACCAAGCCTGTGCCATGCCAAACGCCGAGCAGACAGCGCGCTTTGCTGAAGCCTATCCAGACGGTCTTTTGTTCCCTTTTCCCAAGGACCAGGGCTCGATTGAGCGTGACTTCAAATGGCTTGGCTGCTACCGGTATGGCATTGTTCACTTGGGCGGACGCGACCCGGCAGACCTGCGTCGCCGCGCTGAGGCGGCAAGCGCTGTGCTAGGCTGGACCTCGCCCTATCTGGAACACGTCCCTGGCGCAGCAGAAGGAACCAAAGACACCAGGCCCGCTCTCAATAACCCACTCGTCGCATTTCTGGAGACTTCAAGATCATGACAAAAAAATTCTCGACCTACACCAAACCTTCTACTCTCATGGGTCGGGCGCTAGCCGTTGCAGCGCTGTCCATTGCTTTGGGCGGCTGCGGCGCCATGATCGCGCAAAACCCGTCGTCAAGCCTGAAGCCGGTCAATGCGGTGGCAGATGCTGAGGACAGTCGAGTCATGCTCAAAGGCGCAGACGTCGTCGCCTATTTCACGCAAGGCAAGTACATACAGGGCACCTCGCAATTCAAGAGCAACTATGAAGGCGTCACCTTCAGATTTTCAAATGCGGCGCACAAGGCATTGTTTGACAAGGAACCCAAGAAATATCTGCCAGAGTATGGTGGCTATTGCGCCAACGGCATTGCCTACGGCATCCCATGGGGTGGCGACGCTGACACTTTCAAAATGATTGATGGCAAGCTTTATATCTTCGGCGGCCAGGGCTCCAAAGACGGCTTTGAAGTCAATCAGGCTGGCAGCCTGGCGCTGGCTGAAAAATACTGGAAAGAGGAAGTCGCCGGCAGCAACAGCATGATCCAGCGTACCAAGCGCCTGGTGTTCAAGGTACCGCACTACAAGAG
>JANMCB010000445.1:0-2072 GCA_031360805.1 Rhodoferax sp. | reverse complement strand
CAGGGCCAGATCAAGGAGCGCCTGAACTCGCGCGATGCGGTGCGCCTGGTGTCCAGCTTCGTTCGCCCCACGCTGGAGTTGTGGCTGAACCAGCACGTCGAATATGGCAAGAAACTGGCCGAACTGGCGATTCGCGCCGCGCAGTCCCGCCAGAAAGCCGGGCAAAAGGTTGAGAAACGCAAGAGTTCGGGCGTGGCCGTGTTGCCCGGCAAGCTGACCGATTGTGAAAGCCGCGACATTGCCCACAACGAAGTGTTTTTGGTTGAAGGCGACTCGGCCGGTGGCAGTGCAAAAATGGGCCGTGACAAGGAAAGCCAGGCAATATTGCCGTTGCGTGGCAAGGTGCTCAATACCTGGGAGGTGGACCGCGACCGCTTGTTTGCCAACACCGAGATTCACGATATTTCCGTGGCCATTGGGGTTGATCCGCACGGCCCCGGCCCCTATGCAGAGGGCAAAGCACCCGACCTGAGTGGCCTGCGCTACGGCAAAGTCTGCATCTTGAGCGATGCTGACGTGGACGGCTCCCACATTCAGGTGCTGCTCTTGACCCTGTTCTTTCGCCACTTTCCGATGCTGATTGAAACCGGCCACATTTTTGTGGCGCGACCGCCGCTGTTTCGGGTGGATGCGCCTGCCCGGGGGAAGAAACCTGCCTCGAAAGCCTACGCGTTGGACGAGGGCGAGCTCACCGCCATTCTGGACAAGCTGCGCAAAGAAGGCGTGCGCGAAGGTGCCTGGAACATCAGCCGCTTCAAGGGCCTGGGCGAAATGAACGCCGAGCAACTGTGGGACACCACATTGAACCCCGATACCCGTCGCCTGTTGCCGGTGCAGTTGGGGGCAGTCGATTTTTTCCAGACCCAGAACCTGATCACCAAGTTGATGGGCAAGGGTGAAGCGGCTGCCCGCCGCGAGTTGATGGAACTGCATGGCGATGCCGTGGAGGTTGACATTTGATGCCGCGCCAGTCAAAGTCCAGGTCCATCATGCTCTTTAGGTTTCTTTCCCTGCTAATCTGCACGCTGTGCCTGCTGAGCCTGCCTGCCCGCGCCGATGTGTGGGGTTATGTGGACGAGCGCGGGGTTGCCCATTTTGCCAATGAAAAGCTCGATGAACGCTACGAGATTTTTTACAAAGGTGGCGAGAGTTTTGACACCAGCAAGACGCCCAACCCGACCACCGACACACCCAGGCCCATCATCGTGCCCACGGTGCCCGCCAAATTGCAGGCGTTTTTTGACGTTTCGCCCAATTACAAGGCAATTAAACGCCATTTACACGATGCCTCCAATACCTACAAGGTCGATTACGAACTGCTGCAGGCGCTGATCGCAGCTGAATCCGGGTTTGACCCGAGCGCCGTCTCGCCCAAGGGAGCCATCGGGCTGATGCAGCTCATGCCCGATACCGCCCGGCGCTATGGGGTAGAGAGCGACAAGAAAATGGCGCTTGAGAAAAAGCTGACCGACCCGAAAATCAACGTCCGCGCTGGCACCCGCTACCTGCGCGACCTCATCAACATGTTTCCGGGGCGGCTTGATCTGGCGCTGGCGTCGTACAACGCGGGTGAGGGCGCGGTGCAAAAGGCGGGCAACAAGATTCCGAATTACAAGGAAACGCAAAACTATGTGAAGACCGTGATGCAGTTGTATAACGGACTCAAGCCGCCAGCAGCCGCACACGTACACGCTGACCAGCGTTTCCCGACCCGCATTCGCATGGAAATGCTGGGCGGCGCGTCCCGGCGAGGCAACATGCTGGCACCGGTTCCTGCGCCTGCCGGGCAAAGTCCATCCCAGGGTGCCTTTGTGAACAGTATTCCCGGCAGCAGTCTTGCCACGAATCCAGGAACATTTGCCACCGAATAGCAGCCCTGGCGCGCTGACGCAGAAGCTGCCTGGCAGCAAGCTACTGTCCCCTTTGCAGGTTCCGAACCCAATCACCCGGCGCTGCAGCGCCAACCCGGCGTTGATGCATCACCCCAATCAAAACAAACCCGTTATCTATCCATGAGCGACCCTTCGGCCCCCGACCTCTTTCAAGCGCCCTCTGGCAACCCGGATGATGAC
>JANMCB010000436.1:0-2588 GCA_031360805.1 Rhodoferax sp. | reverse complement strand
TGATTGGGTGGTGGTGGGCTCGAGCCCGCAGGAAATGGTTGCGCAAGGTTTTCTGCCCGTTGGCAAGGACTTCCCGGTGTTTCTCCATCCATCCTCGCACGAGGAATACGCGCTGGCCCGTACCGAGCGCAAGACCGCGCCAGGGTACAAAGGCTTTGTGGTTCATGCCAGCCCACAAGTCACGCTGGAGCAAGACCTGGCCCGGCGCGACCTGACCATCAATGCGATCGCGGCCGTCCCCCGCCCAGCCAACCCTGGGTTGCCGGATGGCAGTTCGATGGCCCGCGGCGCGCCGCTTGACCTGGATGCAGCCGAATTCATAGACCCCTTTGGCGGGCGGCGTGACTTGGCCTCCAAGCTGTTGCGCCACGTGTCGGATGCGTTTCGCGAAGACCCGGTTCGCATCCTGCGGGTTGCCCGGTTCGCGGCGCGGTTTGCCGACTTTTCAGTGGTGCCGCAAACGATGCAGCTCATGCGCGACATGGTGGCGCATGGCGAAGCTGATCACCTGGTGCCTGAGCGCCTCTGGCAGGAGATCAGCAACGGGCTGATGACGCCGCAGCCATCTCGCATGTTTGACGTGCTGGCGCAATGCGGAGCGCTCACGCGGCTCCTGCCGGGCTTTGAGTGGCATTCCGGTGTAAGCGGGGCGGCGCTGGACAAGAGCGCCGATTCAGCCGCGCCATTGGCCGTGCGGTTTGCCTGCCTGTATCAATCCTCTGCCGGTTTTGGTGGGTGGCGCGTTCCTGCTGATTGCCGCGCACTTGCCGACATGGCCGAACGCGAAAGTGCAGCCCTTCAAGGCAGCCGCGCACTGGACGCGCACGGCTTGATGCAGTTACTGGAACGTTGTGACGCCATTCGCCAGCCAGCCCGATTTTCCGACTTGCTGTCGGCCATTGCTTGCGGTGCTCAACTCAAACCCCAGTTGAACAGCCCAGGCCCTGCGGCAGAGGAAAGGGATCGGCAGACCGTTCGCAGCCACTTGTTGTCCGTCCTGGCAGCCGCACAGGCCGTTGCCACCCAGCCAGTTGCCGCGCGCGCCGAGGCGGCTGGCGCAAGCGGCCTGGAAATCGGGAAGTTGATACGCGCCGCGCGCCTCGACGCAATTGCTCATTGGCTCGTAACGAGTGCCAGCGCACCGTAGTCGCCCACCCGGTCGCCCAGCCCGGCACTGACCAAGTCGCAGCCATCGGTCAACGCGGGCAATTTGCCGCGCACAAAGGCCTGCAGCTTGGGCAACAGAAACTCGCGGTGATTCCAGTAGACACTGCCGCCAATGCTGACGCGTTGCAAATCCAGCGTCACGATCAGGTTGTAAAGTGCCCGCCCCATGACCTGACACAGGTCATCAACAATGGCGATTGCTTCCGTCTGACCCGATTTCGCCGCGACCAGCAATGCCGTGGCGTCCGCATAGCCCAAAGCACCAAACCGCCGTGGAATGGAGTTACCGGCCACCAGCGCTTCAACATCGCCGACGTTGCCGCAGCCGCACAGCGCATCGTCATTGGTGGACACAAACAGGTGGCCTGCATGCCCCGCATTGCCATTCTTGCCGCGCAGCACGTGACCATCCACACACACACCGGCGCCGATGCCCGTGCTCCACGTCACGTAGGCACAGTGCGCCATCGGTCGCCCGTCGATTTGCAGTGCACCCCAGCGCCGCTCGGCCTCCAGTGCGCCAATGCCGTCAATTTCAACCCGCACGCGTGCAAAGGCGTTGCGCAGTGGCGCTTCAAGCAGGGCGCTGGTCCAGTCGTTGGGCAATCCCCGCGCGGGTCCGGCCAGCCCACCGCAAATATTGGGCGCAGCGAGTTCCACCCTGCCTTCACGCAATACAAACGGCCCGCAGGACGACACGCCCACCGCCGTCACGTGGGCGCGCGCCACACCGGCGGCGGCGGCGCTCTGGTCCACCATGCGCAGGATTTGCGCCGCCAGTGCACTGTTCGGGCCGGCCTTGGCGGTCGGCTCCACTACTTGCGCGCGCAGGCCATGCGCATCGGCAATGCTGACAGCGACTTTGGTGCCGCCTATGTCCACACACGCCACTGGCGCCGCGCCAGCAGGTAAACAAAATTGATGGCTGGGCAAGGTGTCAGACTTCATGAATTTGAGCCACCCGTCAAAGCAGGCGCGACAGCCCGCTGGCAAGAAAACTCAGCAGCAGCGTGGTTGAAAGCGGCAGAAACCATTCACGCCCAAACAACTTGAAGCGAAAGTCGCCCGGCAACTTTCCAAAACCCATTCGACCCAGGAACGGGGCAAAGGCATTGATCAAGACCAGAGCCAGAAAAACAACGAAGAGCCAGCGCAACATGATTTAAAGGGCGTTAATCAGGTTTGAGCGGGTTTGACCTAAAGGGTATGGGTGCGGTCACCCGCTGCAAAGCCGATAGCTTGCCACGATTCGGCGCCACTTGAACTGGCGATGCCTTTGATGAAGGCGATGACTTTGAACAGCTCGCCCATTTCGTGCTCAAGAATCAGCTTTTGCGCCATCACCTTGTCAGCCAGACTGGCACTCTCCAGCCGCTGCAGAAGGCCACAGTTCATCAGGAATCTGGCCTGGGTGCAGTAGC
>JANMCB010000416.1:0-3481 GCA_031360805.1 Rhodoferax sp. | reverse complement strand
GGCAGCCGCCACCAGCTACAGCGTGCATGGCCTGGCGATGCTGCCGTTCTACATCTACTACAGCATGTTCGGCTTTCAGCGCGTGGGCGATGCCATCTGGGCCGCTGCCGACCAACGCGCGCGGGGCTTCCTGCTGGGTGCCACATCGGGCCGCACCACGTTGGGCGGCGAAGGCCTGCAGCACCAGGACGGCACCAGCCACCTGGTGGCGGCCACCATCCCCAATTGCAAAGCCTATGACCCGGCATTTGCGGGCGAGCTGGCTGTCATCATCGACCACGGAATGCGCGAGATGATGGTCGAACAACAAGACGTTTTCTACTACATCACCCTGATGAACGAAAACTATGCACAGCCGTCGCTGCCCAGCGGTGTCGAGCCGGATGTGATTCGTGGTTGCTATAAATTTAAGAGCTATCGGCCATCACTGAAAGGCAGCAGGGCCGTGACCTTGCTGGGCTCCGGTGCGATCCTGACCGAGGTTGTCAAGGCAGCAGAGTTGCTGGTTGACCAGGGCTTCAGTGTCGATGTGCTGAGTGTCACCAGCTGGAGCGAGCTGGCGCGCGAGGGCGCGGCCTGTGGATCACCCACGTCATCCTTCATCGCACAGCAGCTCGCCCAAACCCGTGGCCCCATCATCGCCGCCACCGACTACGTGCGCGCCGTGCCAGAAAGCGTGCGCGCGTATCTGCCTGCCGGGCGCGCCTACATCACGCTGGGAACTGACGGTTTTGGGCGAAGCGATACGCGCGCGGCGCTGCGGGAGTTTTTTGGGGTCAACAGCATCAGCATCGCCAAGGCTGCTGTGGCCGCCGTTGAGGCCGTCGCTGTCGCCGCCAATGAGGCCGTTCCCCTTTAATCTGGAAGTAGATTGGCGGGTGCTGTTGCGCAAAAGGTCTTTATCAAATGCCCATCCTGTGAGCATCGCAGTGAAGGGTGTGCCTTATCATCCCCCCATGAGCAACCCGCCCGATCTGGCGCAGATCCGCTTCAACAATGCCATGGCACTGTTCGATGAATTTGTGCACAGCACCATCAAGCACGCCGACGCCGCGACCCTGCGCGGGCTGGAGGGCCGGTTTGCACAGAAGGTGCAAATCCAGCCCAGTTACTGGAGCCAGATCAAGAGCCGTGCACGGCAAATTGGTGAGCGTTTGGCACGCCAGTTTGAGCGTTTGTGCAAGAAGCCCAATGGCTGGATGGACCAGGCGCGACCACCGGGTGCCTTGCCGGTCGGACAGCTTGCTGCGGCCGCTTTTCCGAGTGAAAACCCTATGCCGCAAGACGATGATGAGCGGTTTATCGTGGGGCTGGTGCTCACGTATTACCGGCGGCATCCGCAGCGGGCGCGCACCCAGTTGCTGGACATTCTGGGCGAAGTGCTGTCGCCCAATGGCGGTCAATCTGCGCTCTCCGCCAAAGCAGGGTTGTCTGCAGCAGCAAAGCTTGCACAGGGCGGCGAGACAGCGGCAAAGGCGGACGTCACCACCGCAGATATTCACGCGCTTTGGCTGCAGTCACAAGCCGGTGTAGCGCCGCTGCGACAGAAGAAATAGGTTTTTTGTGACCTGTGCACATTTGACTTGCGCTGGATAACGATTGATTTATCATCTGCGCAAGTGGCTGGTTTTTGCAGCGCCTCCCCGGTGCAGCCAATCAGTCGTCCGATCAACCCTTTAGTGAGCCTAGTTCGAAAGCAAATGAATCCAGTCCTGTTTAAAACCACCCGCCGTTGCGCACCTGTTGTGCAAGGGTTTGGCGTTGCGAACATTCTGGGCATGCCGGCGTTGTCTGGTGCTTCGAACATGGCTAATTTTCACGCCCCGCCCGGGCGCGTTGTGAACTGATCTCAATACCAGGAGATCCTCATTCAACGGCCCGGGTGCATTTTGCCCCGGGCCGTTTTAGTTTGCGACCCCGTTTTTTGCGACACCGTTTTTACCCAAGGAGCGTTTCATGACCCACATCACTACCCAAGTGCCCCATGCCGATCAACCCGAGCCGCAGCTGAATATGACGATGAATCTGCGTGACCCCGGAAGTTTTTACCGCCAGGACCCCGCGTCTGCGCGCCCAGCGCGAAGCCGGGGCAGACCGCCCAGCCCTTAATTAAAACCAGCCAACGCGCTACGCTTTTTGAGTGAGCACGAAGGCACAGGAGAATCATCATGACAGAGAGTTTGCCTTCGGGATACCTCGCCTCAAGCGTTGGCGTCAGTGTCTCACCCGGATATTCCGTTCGCCCCGCCGTCGTCAGCGTACTTCGCGCGGCCAGTCACAGTTTGGCGCACCTCGCCTGCAGGTTGAGTGCGGTCGAAGTTCGCAGTGAGTGTGCACCTTCACTGACATTCGTCAGCCCGCAGGTCGAGTTCTACGCCGAAGCCGGTGCTGCGGAAGGTGCGTTGTACGTTGACGGAAAGTTGCTGGGCTATTTGCCCGGCGTTGCGCGGCTGTAGTGTTCAGAAAAGTGCACCATGGCAATCGGTGGCAGGTCATTGGACAGGCACTGCCATTGCTCACCGGCGTTGGCGCTCACCCACAGGCTGCCTGTGGTTGACGCCAGCGCCAGTGTTTCGCCGTTGGCGGTCACGTCCAGGCCATGGCGGTAGGCCAGGTGGCAGGCGTGCACCTGGGGCAACCCGTCCGAGAAAACTTTGAAAGTCGCGCCGCCGTCATCGGTTCGCGTGACGACCATGCGGCCATCGACGGGAATCCGGCACGCGTCGGCCTGTGCAGGCACGAACCAGGCGCGTTGTGCGTTTTGGCGGTCGCAGGCCACCGCAAAGCCGAACCCGGACGGTGCGGGTGCTTCGATGCCCTGCCACTGCTGGCCACCATCGATCGAGCGGTAAATGCCGCAGTGGTGCTGCACCCATAAAACGTCGGGCTGGCTTGCGCATTGCACCATGCAGTGCGGGTCCTGCGTGTTGCCGTCGTCGGCGCTCTCGGCGGGCAGGTAGTCGGCCTTCATGCCAATGGCCGTCAGCGCCCAAGTCAACCCGCCGTCAAAGGTTTGCCACACGCCACCGCAAGAGATTGCCACAGTCACATGACGCGAATCGCGCGGGTCGATCAAAATGGAATGAATTCCGGCCAGGTCGTAGCCGCCACCAAACCACTCGCGGCGCCCCGGCTTCTCCCACAGCGGTGTGTTCAACGCCCAGGTGGCGCCAAAGTCAGTGGACTTGAACAGCCCGGCCGGAAGGCAGCCGGCCCACAACGTACCCGGCTGGTCGGCACCGCCTGCGGCCAGTGACCAGACCAGGTCAACGCTCCAGGGTGTTGGGTCGTCGGCCCACGGCCCGTCTGCTGGTTTGACGGGAAAGGCGGGTGCTGCGATGTCCTGCCAATTTTTGCCTTCGTCCGTGCTTTTGCGCAATTTGACGCCGAAGTGGCCCATGCGCAGCGCGGCATACCAAACACCGTCGCGCGGGTCGGCCAGCACGTGGGTGACGGGTTCGCCCTTGAAGTGATGCGCGGT
>JANMCB010000399.1:0-2277 GCA_031360805.1 Rhodoferax sp. | reverse complement strand
GCTTCGGTGGCGACGCCTTCCTCCAGTTCGCTGATGCGCTGGGGGTCGCATCCGGCCAGGCCCAGCAATGCAGCGAGCAAGGCCACGATCCAACTCCTCTTCAAAACCGCCGAACCAGAAATAGCGAACATGGTGATCCCTGTAAAATGCCCCGATGAGCTTCTCGATTATCTCCATCTTCCGCCGCCCGGATTACCGCTCCGAAGTCACCCAGTTCATTGACCAGATGAAAATTGACAAACCGTCGCTGGAATCAGAACAGCTTGCCGGGCGCGCGCTGCTGTGGGACAAGCCGGTGGACCGCGCCGCCTGGAGCGACTACCGCGACGGTGAAGTGGCGCAAAAGCCGTATGTCTACCAGACCGACACTGACTGATTGCCAGACAGCGCCAGACGGCCGCCCGGATGACCCCGTTTGACGCCCTAATTAACCCAATTTGGGTATATTGAGCGTCATTTTGAGCGTTTTGGCCCGTTTTATAGATCAAATAGGCCTATAGCCCTCGTGTTATATAGATAGTTTGCTATTTATTAAATAGCAAACAGACTTGACCCTCCGAAACCGATCCCATGACTGCCATCGCCACGCCTGACCTGCTGCCCCCAGCCGCCGATGCGGCCTTCGGCTTGCCGGATGTGGTTGACCAGGTGGCCTTGGCGCGTCTGTACGGAGAGCCGCTGTTTGCGATGCCGCAGGATTTGTACATTCCGCCGGATGCGCTCGAAGTCTTTCTGGAGGCCTTTGAGGGCCCGCTGGATTTGCTGCTGTACCTGATCCGCAAGCAGAACTTCAACATTCTGGACATCCCCATGGCAGGCGTCACGCGCCAGTATCTGGTTTATGTCGAAGAAATCAAGGTGCGCAATCTGGAGCTGGCGGCCGAGTACCTGCTGATGGCCGCCATGCTGATCGAGATCAAGTCGCGCATGCTGCTGCCCCCGCGCAAGGTGGCCGAAGGCCAAGAGCCCGAAGACCCGCGCGCCGAGCTGGTGCGCCGCCTGCTTGAATACGAGCAGATGAAGCTGGCCGCCGCCAAGCTCAACGCCCTGCCCCAGTTTGGGCGCGACTTTTTGAAAGCGCAGGTGTACATCGAGCAGTCGCTGCAGCCGCGCTTCCCCGACGTCAGCGTGGCCGACCTGCAAGAGGCCTGGGCCGGCATTTTGAAACGCGCCAAGCTGGTTCAGCACCACAAAATCACCCGTGAAGAACTGTCCGTGCGCGAGCACATGAGCATCGTGCTGCGGCGCCTGCAAGGCAAGAAGTTCATCGAGTTCGAAGCCCTGTTCGACGCCTCCAAAGGCATGCCGGTACTGGTCGTCACCTTCCTGGCGCTGCTGGAGCTGGCCAAGGAAATTCTGGTGGAAATCACCCAGGCCGAAGCGTTTGCACCGATTTATGTGCGGCTGGCGTTCACGCCTGCGGCGTGAGTAGCAACCTGTCGGCGCGGCGAGAACCTGATTTTGTGGTTGCGTTACAGTGACCTAAGGCAACTGAGGAATACCCATGACCACGGCCACCGTTTCATCAAAAGGACGGATCACGATACCGGTGAATGTGCGCCATGGACTGAATGTGGCTAAGGGGGATCATGTTGAATTTGTCGAAGTTGGTCCGGGACGGTATGAGTTCGTAGCTGCCACTCGCCCTGTCACTGACCTCAAAGGCATATTCGGCAAAGCCAACAAAGTAGTCTCACTTGTCGAGATGAACCGGGCGACTAGCCGCTGAGCATCCTGAACAGGTGCTTCGCGCGCTGCGGGTTTTTAAAGTCGGCAAGTCAGATTTTGCTGATTGCCTGATCGAGCGGTCAGCGGCAAGCGCGGGTTGCGAGAGAACCATGACCTTGATGTCAATGCGTCAAGGCATGCAGGTATGACGCTGATTCAATAATTGCCTGCATCGACCACACGGCATGACGAGCGCACGGTGACTGGGCAATGCGCTGCGGTTTTGGGATGAAAGCACGCGCGGGACGAAAAATGTGTGCGACGCGGTGGTCGCTCATTTTTTGACATGGCCGACAGATCGCTACCACGCGCATTTCACCCCAAAGCCCGGTCACATTTCCGAGTCGCCGTGCTTGGCTCCCTTTATTTGGGGGATTCGAAGGCAAATGGAACAGGGGTAAATCCATTTGGGATGCGTTTTTGCACTTTCGCTTTTGAACTGGCGGCAGTCAGGCGTAGTTTTCCAGAGCAGTCGGACACGTTTGACATAAGCGGCCTGCCGTTGGCAGGTCCGCTTGATGGAATGATTAGGCGGCACCGGCGTGGCTG
>JANMCB010000360.1:0-17994 GCA_031360805.1 Rhodoferax sp. | reverse complement strand
TGTCGGGTTAATTGACAACTGGCGTGCAGAGCAACTGAAAATCAAACACCTGCCAAACACAACTTAACAAAACTCGCAGTTTCGTCCGTCCTCACTAAGTGTTTTCCCGTAACATTTTGAAACAGGCATGGTTCTCGCTTTGACGTTGACACCAGGCTTCAATGCTTGGGTAGCATTGATCATCACATAATGATGATTAAATTTTGAGACGACTTTGTTCATGCCCCACATCCTTGGGGTGACTTCAAACTGAAAGAAACCATGAAAAAAACACTATTGACTTTGGCTTGGCTTGCAGGCTCCGTTGGAATGGCACAGGCAGGCGCACTTTTGACCGAGGACTTCAACAACGTCTCGACCCTGGCAGGCAAAGGCTGGGTTCAAAACAACCAAAGTACACCCATCGGTACAACCGGCTGGTTTCAGGGTAATTCCGGGGTTTTTGCGGCGGCTTCTGGCCCTGCAGACTCTTATATCGCAGCCAATTTTCAGAACGCTGCAGCAGGTGGAACTATCAGCAATTGGCTCCTCACCCCCACTTTGTCAATCTTCAACGGCGACACGTTGAACTTTTCCTTGCGCCTCCTGGGCGAAGGTTTTCTGGATACGGTCGAGGTCTACGTCAGCACCAGCGGTGCAAGCACGAGTCTGGGTGATTTTTCATTGGTGCAAACCTTTGCTTCGGGTGTTGACACCGGTTGGACAAACGAGTCCGTCGCCATCAATGCAGCTGGAACCGGGCGTTACGCCTTCAGGTATTTTGTAGACAACACCAACATCAACGGCAACTACGTTGGCATTGACAGCGTTCTCGTCAATTCGGTACCTGAGCCCACATCGGTAGCCTTGTTCGGCATTGCCGTTCTCGGCCTGGCCCTGAGCCGCCGAAAAATTGCCCCAAAGGCCTAAACGGAATAAGCTTCGCCAGTTCGTGTTTGCTGCGAAGCAAAGCGACTGGCGATTCTTTCGTTTCAAAAACCCACCTGGAGAAAACTCATGACAAAGAATTTCAATAGTGCCGTTCAGCAGGCTGGCCTGGCCGCCATGCTGGCTTTGGCAACCATGGCGTCGCCGCTGGCGCAAGCACAGGGCGCAGAAGGCATGCGAATTGCAAAAGACCCGATCACCGGCGAATTGCGGGCCCTCACAGCAGACGAACACAAGGCGCTTGATGCCAAATCCGGCGCTGGCGAACGCAGCAAGGCAAGCTCAACGCGCCGCGAAGCAGCCACTGGCAACACTTCTGAGCCCACGCAGATCCTGCACAACGGACCTGCCAAGGTCAAAGGTGGCCGCATGAATGACGAACTGATGAGCCAGTCGATCATGGTACGCCGCGCAGACGGCACGCTGCAAGAGGTCTGCGTAGACCCTACCCACGCGCACAACGTAATTTCGGCATTGCAAGCCGCTGCCAAACCCAGCCCCGCTGCGGCGCTGGAAACGGAGTAAGCCATGAACAAAAATATCAAATTTGCGTTGAACACTCTGTGCGCAGCCACCTTGCTGGCTGCAACCACTGCGCAGGCAGCAACCATCGTCATCCAGAACCGTGACCCTGCAGGTGTCGGTTTCAACGACCCAACACCGGTAACGCCTGTGGGTGGAAATCCCGGGACCACGCTGGGCCAGCAGCGCTTCAATGTTTATCGCGCGGCGGCTGACATCTGGGAGCAGAATTTGCAAAGCACGGTGCCTATCGTGGTCAGTGCGGGCTGGGAAGCCTTGACCTGCACGGCCAGCAGCGCAGTGCTGGGCAGCGCCGGTGCCTGGAACGTCTGGTCCAGCGATGACGTTGCGATTCCCTTGAGCGTGCCCAGCACCTGGTACCCACAGGCTCTGGCCAACAAGCTTGCCGGCTTTGACATCCCAACCTTCCTGGCTATTCCGGACGACGGTTCAGGGTACGGCAACGTCGACATCAAGACGCAATTCAATGTCAACCTTGGCAACGCGAACTGCCTGTCCGGCACGCCGTTCTACCTCGGCCTTGACGGGAACGCCGGCACGAAAGTCAACTTCATGGCCACCCTGCTGCATGAGTTGGGCCATGGCCTGGGCTTCTCGGTTTTAACAGTGAATACGGCCAACGGCTCACGTTTCCTCGGGTTGCCAAGCATCTGGGAAGGCTTCATGACCGACAACACCACGGGCAAGACCTGGTTGCAAATGACCAATGCTGAACGCACTGCGTCGACCATCAACTTCCAGAAGCTGGCCTGGAGTGGTCCCAATGCGGCAGCGGCGGCACCCATCGTTCTGGCGCCAGGCGTCATTCCCAAGGTCACCATCACTGGGCCGGCAGCCGGTCCAACCACGGGGGATCATGTTATTGGAACGGCATCCTTTGGGCAGGTAATTGCTCAAACACCACTGGTCGGTGAATTAATGCCAGTGGTTGCCTTGACAACGGGCGGCACGCCTGCATTGACTGGCCCTGGTTGCGGCCCACTGAGTGCAGCTGACAAGTTGGCGGTGCAAGGTCGATTTGCACTGATAGACCGGGGCGTTTGCGGGTTTGCGGTGAAGGTGAAAAACGCTCAGCTCGCCGGTGCTACGGGCGTGTTGATTGCCGACAATGTGACTGCAGCGGTCACTGGCTTGGGCGGTACCGACCCGACAATCACCATCCCTGCAGCGCGTATTTCCAAGGCTGATGGCGACGCCTTGAAGGTGCAACTGGCCAAGCGCTCGCGCACTGCATCGGGTGTGTTCGCAACGCTGGTGGCGCCGTTCAGTGGCTTGCTGGCAGGCGCCGATGCCCAGAACCGTCCGCTGCTGTATACGCCCAATCCGCGTATCGCTGGGTCGTCGGTGTCGCATTGGGACATCAGCACCACGCCAAACCAGTTGATGGAGCCCAATATCAGCGCCGACCTGACAACCGTGTTGAAGCCGCCTAAAGACTTGACGGTGCCCTTGCTGCTTGACTTGGGTTGGACCACGTCCCCATAAATCCAGGCCAAAGCCATAGTCAAAAAAGGGTGCCAGTGGCACCCTTTTTTTAACCCTCCGTCGAACCATGCAGGGCTTACATCGTCTCAAGCACCGGGCTGGGCGAATGCGGCTTGGCCGCGCAAAGATTGCCGGTTGCAGTCATGCCACCTTGACAATTTGCATTCGAATTGGCACCTGCTTCCTGCGATGTGGCACCGTTTGCGGCTGGTTTTGCAGCGCTGTCGCCGTCGCCACTGCCACCACCACAAGCCGTCAAAACAAAAGCAGTCGCCACCAAAAGATAAACAGATTTCACAGTCGATGCTCCAAAATTGGAATGACCCTCAGAACAGAAAATACCAAGCAAATTCCGAGCCATACTATCATTTCTTGCTACCGTCAAACAGCGCCCCGATTTTAAAAATACCGCTCACGCGCGCAGCATTCACCCCGTCGGCTGTGACCAGCCCTTGCATGAACACCATATTGCGCGTGACACGCAGCACTTGGGCTTCGCCCTGCACCCAGGCGCCCAGGGGCGCCGAGGACAGGTAATCAATTTGCAAACTGATGGTCGGCAAGAAACGGCCGGTTGCTTCTTTGCAAACCAGATGCGCTGTCATCGGGCACAGCATGTCGCAAAAAGTGGCCATCATGCCGCCGTGGCAGATCTTCATCGGGTTGGTGTGCCGTGGTTCCACGCGAAAACCCATTTGCAGGCCGCTCTCTGAACGACGCGTGTACAGCGGGCCATTGATCTCGGTGAACCCTTCCCCAAAATTTCGGGGTTTGAAGCCAGGGGGCGCTGCCAAGGAAGTGTCACTCACTGTCAGGTTTTGCGTTTCGGTCATGGTGGTTTCAAACAGGTGTGAACCCGCTATTGTGTGTCAGCGTGCCATGCCTGCCAGTCCAAAGGGCGACATCGCGGCCTGCCGCAAGGCACTATGCTTTGCAGCGCCAAACCGCCTCAATGGAGAAACTTTTGACAAACGCACCGACTCAACCCTTCGAGACCATCCGCCTGGCGATGGATGCCAACATCGCCACCATCACCTTGAACCGCCCCGAGCGGCTCAACGCCGCCCCACCGCAAATGTTTGAGGAAATCCTTGCCGCGCTGAAGCAACTGCCTGCGTTGGGTGCCAGGGCCCTTTTGATCACGGGAGAAGGCCGCGCGTTTTGCAGCGGCGCAGACCTGCAGGCGCGACCTGACACCGGTGGACAAAACCGGGCCGATCGCACCCGCAGGGTGCTGGCCGAAAGCTACAGCCCGACCATGCTTGCGCTGTCGCGTTTGAATCTTCCCGTCGTTGCGGCTGTCAATGGGGTCGCAGCCGGCATTGGTTGCTCACTGGCACTGGCGGCAGACTTTACTCTGGCAGCCCGGTCCGCCTACTTTTTGCAGGCCTTTGTCAACATCGGCCTGGTGCCAGACGGCGGCGCCTCCTGGATGCTGGCGCGGCAGGTCGGCAAAGCGCGCGCCACCGAAATGATGATGCTGGGTGAGCGCATCAGCGCCGAAAAAGCCGAGCAGTGGGGGCTGATTTACCGTGCCGTCAATGATGCGGACCTGCAAACCGAAGCCAGCGCACTGGCCAAGCGGCTGGCCCAAGGGCCGACGGTAGCTTTAGGACTCATGCGCCAAGGCCTGGCTGGCGCGCTGGAGCAAACCTACGAAGCCGCGCTGGCCGCAGAGGGCCAGCACCAGGCCATCGCTGCAACCACGGCTGACGCCAGTGAAGGCGGCCAGGCATTTCTGGCGCGCCGCAAAGCCGTCTTCAAAGGCCAGTGACCGCGCGGTGGGCGCTCCCCAGCAAGCGTCAACCGCCGATTTTCACCACCACCCGCCCGCGCACTTGCCCTGCCATCAAGGCATGGGCCTGGTCAATGGCACCGGACAGCGGAACTTCAACCATCATGGTTTCAAGCAAAGCCGTGTTCAGGTCAGTTGCCAGGCGATCCCAGGCGCGCTGACGTTTGGCCAATGGCGCCATGACCGAATCCACACCCGCCAGCGTGACGCCGCGCAGAATAAAGGGCATTACGCTGGTCGCCAAATCCATGCCTTGCGCCAGGCCACAGGCGGCCACCACGCCGCCATATCGGGTTTGAGCCAGTGCGTTCGCCAGCGTGTGCGAGCCCACGGCGTCCACGACGGCAGCCCAACGCTCCTTCTGAAACGGTTTGCCTGCTGCCGAAAGCGTTGCACGGTCGAGAATTGCGCTGGCGCCGAGCGACTTCAAATAGGCCTCCTCGCTGACTTTGCCGGTCGCCGCAACCACCTGGTAGCCCAATTTGCCTAAAAGCGCGATTGCAACGCTGCCCACGCCGCCCGTCGCGCCAGTGACCAACACTTCGCCACTTCCCGGTTTAACACCGTGGTCCTCCAGCGCCAAAACGCACAGCATGGCGGTATAGCCCGCCGTGCCAATGGCCATGGCTTGGCGCTCATTGAACGCTGGCGGCAATTTGACCAGCCAATCGCCTTTCAAGCGCGCCTTTTCTGCCAGGCAGCCCCAGCGGGTTTCGCCCACGCCCCAGCCGTTGTGAATGAATTTGTCGCCGGCTTTCCAGTTCGGGTGGCTGGACTCCAGCACCGTGCCGGCACCGTCAATGCCCGCCACCATGGGCCAGTTGCGCACCACCGGGCTTTTGTTGGTGATGGCCAGGCCATCCTTGAAGTTGAGTGTGGAATAGGCAACTGAAACCGTCACCTCGCCATCGCCCTGTACAGGCAGTTGGGCTTCGTCAACCTGGCAGACCGTCGCGGTGAAGCCATCGGTGTTGTTCAAAAGCAAAGCATTAAACATACATTTATCCTTTTTAATAATTAAAATCAATAAGTTACGTGGCAATCAAAGAATAAACTTTAACTTGACACCAAACCCTTCCGGCAAGTATCCTCCAGCCCATGTCTTTGGCCTCGTCTTTAGTTTTGCCCTTACGTCACAAATCACGCCGCAATATACCTGCGATCCTTCTGGTTTGCGTTGTCAGTTGGGGCGCCGCCAATGCCGCTCGCGCAGAACCCGCAGCAACCGCTGACGACATGGACCGCTTTCTGGCCGACAAGGGCTTCCTGACGCAAATTGCCCAGGTACGCCAAAACGTTTCTGAGAAGGCCTCTGAGTTGGTGGTGACGGCGCTTGGGTTCCTGGGGGTTCCCTACCGTCGCGGCGGCAATACTGTCGAAACCGGCTTTGATTGCAGCGGTTTTGTACGCGCCATGTATGAACAGACGGTCGGGCTCATCTTGCCGCGCAGGGCCGAACAGCAAGCCGCGGCCACCCAGCAAATTGAGCGTGCCGACCTGATGCCCGGCGATCTGGTTTTCTTCAACACGCTGCGGCGCACCTTCAGCCACGTCGGCATCTATGTCGGTGAAGGCAAATTCATACACTCCCCCAGAGCCGGATCGGAAGTACGGGTGGAAGACATGGAAAAGTCCTACTGGAGCAAGCGTTTTGACGGGGCCAGGCGGGTCAACGCATCGCAGCCCACGGCTGCGGATTAGCCCAAAAACAAGAAACCGCCCCCGGTCGCTTGTTGCCCGATGAGGCGGTTTTGACTTTGGTGACGGGGTGGCAGCAGGCGCCACCCGATCACGCAAAGCCTGAACTCAGTTGTCGATCCGAACAATCGTCGGGCTGGGCATTCCGGCAGCACCGCCATAAACCACTGAACCAAGATACCGAGTTGCGGCAGCGAGCCCGGAGGTGCTGATCCCGATCGCGCCCGATTGCCCCAGGACCGCATTTGCAGGTGCAGTCACGGTCATGTTGCCAGCCGCAGTGGAACCCAGCACCCAAGTGGTCAGCTTGAAATTGGCAGAGCCAGAAGGCACTGCAAACCCGATTGCGCGAACCGTGTAGGTTCCAGCAGCCGGATTGAGCAAATTGACTTCTTCGGTGGATGTGGCACTGCCGCTTACGCCCACCAAGGTGCCCGACGAGTTGTACACCTCCAGGTCGATGTCACTGGCCTGGCTGACGTCGGCGTCAAACAGTGCGAACCTGGCGTAGGTCGTGCCTGCTGCCACACTGACGGCAAAGTCCGCCGAGCCGCCCGTTGCCACGGCACCTGATGCTGTGGCCGCCGGAACCAATCCGCGCGCAGTTGCTGTAAAGGGGCCGCTGTAGCCAAAAGTCACGTTGTACCCGCCGGAAACCTGCGCAGGCGCAGCCAAGGCAACCGGCCGAACCACCATTGGAACCCGCACGTTGTAGATGCCGTCATTAAGCGTCAGTTGGCCGCCCGAATAGGCATTCAAGGTTGCTGCCACCCGCGTGAAGGTAACCGTGAATTCCTTGGTTTCACCAGCCGCCACATGAAGCGATGGCGGGTCAATCGCCACGCTGAAGCCCGTCATGCCCGTATAGGAGGCCAGGTAGGTGGCCGGGTTGCCGCCCACATTGGTCACCCGGCGCTTGACCGTCTGAACCCCTGCCAAGTCGCCAATGGCGATGGAAGCCACGTTCAGGTTGCTGGGGTCAAGCACAGGAATGCCGCCCGACGTGCAGAAGGATGTCGGTAATTGAGTCCCGCACAGAAAGCCAAGCCAGTCGTTGTAACCGGAGTCAAAAACCAGACCAGGGTTCATCGCCTTGTTGGGCTGAACATGCCCGGCGCCCTGCCGGAAAATCACCAGTGGGTTGGTGTTGGGACCGTCAAGGACATCACCGCCCGTGGTCATCAAGGCTGACTTGATCGCCATGGGTGACCAGTCAGGGTGCAATTGCTTCATCAAGGCTGCCAGCCCAGCCACGTGTGGGCTGGACATGGACGTACCGCTATATACGTCGAACAGGCGACCCGAGTTTCCGGGGGGCGCCACGCCCGCCAGAATGGATTGACCCGGTGCGATCAAGTCCGGCTTGAGCAGGTCACCAAGGCCAGCGCGCAACGGGCCACGCGACGAAAAGGCGGCCGTGAACGGTGCGGGCGTGTTGTAGACGATCTGCGCAGCGCTGATCGTAGCGGCACTGGCGATAGCCGCAGCAGCCTGAACAGCTGCCCGGTTGGCCACCGGCAAATGCACTGTCGGCACGGCATGGAAATCCGCATCCAGCGAGTTGACACTGGTGTTGACTAGAACCATGCCCACCCCGCCTGCATCTTTCACCGCCTGGCTCTTGTTGACGCGGGCATTGACGCCTCGGTCACAGACCACAATCTTGCCCGCCACTTTGACCGGGTCAAGCACCGCAGCGCCGCCGTTATCGCCTGCGGCGAAGCACAGCGCAGCCAGCGAAGGGCTGACACCTGCCAAGCCAGCATCGGCCCCGTTGATGCTTGCCACCGGGCCAACTGCACTGGCCGCCACTGACACGCCTATGTAGGTCACGCCACCGATGGTGACACTGCCTTCGCCATTGCGGTTGTGCGTACCTGCGGCCACCGTTGTGACCCACGGGCTTGGGTGCGCCACGGTTGAACTGGCGGGCCCGCTGTTACCCGCAGACGCAGCGACAAACACGCCCGCATCGGCAGCATTGAGCCAGGCGATCTCGACCGGGTCACGGAAATTGGTGCTGGTACCGCTGATGGAAAAGTTGATCACGTCCACACCGTCGGCGACGGCCTGGTCAATCGCGGCAACACTGTCAACGCCGGCACAGCCTCCTGCCGATCCGCCCCAGCAAACTTTGTAGGCTGCAATACGGGCACGCGGCGCAATACCGCTGATGCTGCCAAAAACCGCGGCTTCGCCGGTGGTCGGCACGTTCTGGTTGCCGCCCGCCGTGGTCGCCGTGTGGGTGCCATGGCCGTCATGGTCGCGCGGTGAGTTGTACTCGAATGGAAACTCAGCCTTGATGGCGGCGTTGCCCCCGAAACCGGCGTTGTAATAGCGCGCACCGATGAGCTTCTGGTTGCAGTTTGAGCCAGTGAATGCGTCACCCGGCGTGCACTTGCCATTCCAGCCCGGAATTTGCTGGTAGCTCAGTTTGCCGTCCTGCGTGCCGTTGCCATTGCCGCCAGTACGGTCAGAAAAACTGGGATGTTCCGGCCAGGCACCGGTGTCGACAATGCCAATGATGACGTTCTCGCCCTTTGAGGTTGTCCAGATTCCGCCCGGCGCGTTGAGGCCAAGAAAAGTCGGTGTAGACGAAGTGGTCAACTGCCGGATTTCGTCTTTTGACACGGCCAAAACGCCCGGCTGTTGCGCCAGTTTTTGCGCCTGCGCCGGGGTCAGCTCTGCGGCAAAGCCATTGAAGACATAACCGTAGTTGTAAAGCTTTCTGCCGCCTACGCTGGCCAAAGCAGCGTCTTGGCGCGAGGCGAGGTAGCCCATGTAGCGGGAGACCTGCGGGTCATTCGGATCGATCTTTCGACCCCGACCGGGCTTGGTGGCCGGGTAGCCACTGATGCCACCGGTATAGGCGCTGACCGGTCGATCCGCCATCTGGACGATGTAGGCGTTGTTGACCGCCTTTGATTTGGCGGCCTTGTTGTTTCCGCTGTTGCCGTTGTCTTCATTGGCGCCCGACGCAGGCTGGGCCAATGCCGCCGCGACTGACAGGCTGGCGACTAAAACCAATCCCAACCTGGCTAGACGACTGCCCACTTTTACATTCTTCATTCTTGTACTCCTTGGTGTTCGCAAGTTGAGGTTTAGACAGTGACTGTTTCAGCCGGGGCGGTGCCGCCATAGGTCAAACCAGTCACAACGCCGACCAAACAAGCAAGTAACCAGTCAAATGTCGGCAGGGCATTATTGGGCGAATCTTGAACGAAAACATACAAACCAAGGGCAAACACCTACAACCAGGTCGCCACCTCGCCGCCTCCTGAGTGGGTGAAGGCAAATTCATCCATTGCATCAACGCCGGATAGGAAGCACGAGTTAAAGCAGGATCACTGGCATTCAATGCTCAGGCAGTCCAACAGATTTATGCTGCTTATTAAATAGCAAACTTTGTATATAACACGAGGGCTAGAGGCATATTTTGTCACTTTTTATCCAAAAAATACTCTAAAACTGCTTCAACATACCCAATATGGGTATGTTTTGATCAATTTTCAACCTCCCCACGCGCAGATCGAACCACCGCGAAGGCGACTCAATGTTGCCTCCCCCGTCTGCATAATTTTGACTTCCAGCGTAAGATCTTTCCGGTCTTCGCCTGAGCAACGTCACCTGAATAAAAGAGGAAACAACGCATGGCCCAACTGAACGTCAACGGCGCCGTGCGCACTTTTGAGGCCGAGGGCGATACGCCCCTGCTCTGGGTGCTGCGCGAACAACTTGGTCTGACCGGCTCCAAGTACGGCTGCGGCATTGCCCAGTGCGGCTCGTGCACAGTGCACATAGATGGCGTGCCCACGCGATCCTGCGTGCGGCCGGTATCGACCGTCAGCGCGACCGAGAAAATCATGACCATCGAGGGTCTGTCCCCAAATGGCTCGCACCCGGTGCAAAAAGCCTGGGCAGCGCTGGATGTACCCCAATGCGGTTTTTGCCAAAGCGGGATGATCATGGCCACGGTTGCGCTTCTGAAGGAAAAACCAAAACCCACCGACGCCGACATTGACGCGGCCATCACCAACATCTGCCGCTGCGGCACCTACAACCGCATACGCGCCGCCATCAAGGTGGTGGCCAACGGTGGCGACACCAAGACCGCCGCCCTGGCGATCCAACACGCAGATGGGAGCATCACATGAACACAGTTTCCCAAACAAATCCGGTCGCGAGCAGCAAGGCTGGAGGCGGCGTGTCACGGCGCGCCTTCATGGGCGCGTCTGCGGCGGCTGGTGGACTGGTCGTGGCCTTTCACATTCCATTCAGTGGCGAAGCGGTTGCGCAGACGGCCGCTCCCACCGAGGTCAATGCCTGGGTTGTGGTCAAGCCGGACGACAGCATCGTCATTCGAATTGCCCGCTCAGAAATGGGCCAGGGCACGCTCACAGGCCTTGCACAACTGGTGGCCGAAGAGCTCGATGCCAATTGGGCTAAAGTCACCACCGAATACCCCACGCCCGGCCAGAACCTGGCGCGCAACCGCGTGTGGGGCAACTTTGGCACCGGCGGCAGCCAGGGCATCCGCCAATCCAACGAATACGTGCGCAAAGGTGGTGCCGCTGCGCGCATGATGCTGATTGAAGCCGCCGCCAATGAATGGAAGGTACCCGTCAGGGAATGCCGCGCTGCCAGCAGCGTTGTCACCCATACGCCGACGGGCCGCACCGTCAGCTACGGCAAAGTGGCTGTGGCCGCCGGCAAACTCACTGCACCACTGCCAGCCAATGTGGCGCTCAAGGACCCCAAAGACTGGAAATTGGCCGGCAAGCGCCTGGCGCGGCTGGACACGGTCGACAAAACCACGGGGGCCCAGATTTACGGCATGGACCTCACACTTCCTGGCATGCTGAATGCCGCCATCAAGGACAGCCCGGTGTTTGGTGGCAAGGTCAAGAGCTTCAATGCCGCCGCGATCTCGGCTCGGCCCGGCGTCAAAAAGGTCGTCAAAGTGGGCGACAGCGCTGTTGCGGTCATCGCGGATACCTGGTGGCGCGCCAAAACCGCGCTCGATGCACTTCCCATCGAATGGGACAACGGTGACAAAGCCAAGGCCTCCAGCGCCGAGTTCGCCAAGGTGCTGCGCGTGGCGCTGGACTCACCCGATGGCGTGATGGGCAACCAGAACGGTGACGTCAAAGCCGCACTCGCAAGTGCCACCAAAAAGATCGAAGCCATCTACAGCTACCCACACCAGAACCACGCCTGCATGGAAACCATGAACGCGACGGCGCGGTACACGCCCGAGCGTTGCGAAGTCTGGGCGCCCACCCAGAACGGCGAGGCTGCCCTGGCCGCGACGGCTGAAGTGGCTGGTTTGCCGCAGTCTCAGTGCGACGTCTACAAGCTGCATCTGGGCGGCGGCTTTGGTCGGCGCGGCATGACCGACTATGTGCGCCATGCCGTGACGCTGGCCAAAGAAATGCCAGGTACGCCCATCAAACTGATCTGGTCGCGCGAAGAAGACATGCTGCATGGCCGTTTTCACCCGACTTCCCAATGCAAGATGACCGCAGGCCTTGATGCGCAGGGCAACGTGACGGCGCTTCATATGCGGATTGCGGGGCAGTCAATTTTGTCGCAGGTGGCGCCGCAAAACATTGTGGGTGGCAAGGACCCAGTCGTGTTCCAGGGGCTGAATCCGCCCAGCCCGGAAGCCCAGTTAACCTACAGTTTCCCCAACCTGCTGATCGACCATGCCATGCGCAACCCGAACGTGCCGGTGGGTTTCTGGCGCGGCGTCAACTTGAACCAGAACGCCATTTACATGGAGAGTTTCATTGACGAGATCGCCTTTGAAACCAAGCAGGATGCGCTGGCCCTGCGGCGCAAACTGCTGGCCAACATGCCAAAGGCGTTGGCAGTTCTAAATGCAGCGGCCGACAAGGGCGGCTGGGGCAAACCGGCCGCTCCTGGCGTGTTTCGGGGTCTGGCGCAGACGCACGGGTTTGGAAGCTATGTGGCGGCGTGCGCAGAGGTGTCAGTGAGCAATGACGGCACCGTCAAAGTGCACCGCATCGTGGCCGCTACTGACTCGGGGCATGCGGTTAACCCGCAGCAAATCGAAGCCCAGGTGGAAGGGTCGTTCGCTTATGGTCTGTCAGCCATGCTGTATGGCGAATGCACGGTCAAAGACGGCAAGATGGAACAGGACAATTTCAGTACCTACAACGTGGTGCGCATGAATGAAATGCCAGCTGTCGAAACCATCGTCATGCCGTCTGGCGGATTTTGGGGCGGTGTGGGAGAGCCTACCATTGCAGTTGCCGCACCGGCAGTGCTCAACGCCATCTTCGCCGCCACAGGCAAGCGCATCCGCGATTTGCCGCTGAAAAACCACAGCTTGAAGCGGGCCTGAGACAACTGCAGGGCAGCGACGCTGCCTGCGGTCAGGTTCCCGCAGTTTGACCGAGGGTGGCGGGCCGGGTTGAGAGTGGCTCGGCCAAAGCCTGGTCGGCACCTTCTGGTTTTTCCAGCCTGCGACCTTCCTTGTGCAGTACCTCTACATAAAACTGCTCGCCCTTCTCCTTGGCCGCTGCGTCCATCAAGGCTGTGAGTGTCGAAAAATGCACCTCCGTGGCAGTCGCTTCGGTCGCGCCAAACCGGCAATCGAAGTCCCAAAAATCCACGCCTGCAGGTAACGGCACGCGCCGCTGGCGTTTAACGTACTTGCGAATTTCGTGTTTGATGGCCTCCAGCACCCGGTCCGGGTGCTTGCCTTCGACATTGAGTTTGAATGTTTTTTTCATGTGAACCTTGTGGTGTTTTGACGAGCTACAGCGCAGCCTTTGGCGCAAGTCAGCTGCTTGCAGTGCGCTATAGGCACCCTCACTCTTTAGGTGAGCAATGCGCAACCCCAATCGGACCGTGACAGAATGGATTATGCGACTTGCCGGACGGCTGGTGACTGGCGGACTGCCTGACAACTGGCGGGCACGTAAGAACTTTGAAACCGATGCGACCATCAAACCGCCACTGGTGCTCTTAAACTCACTGCCTGAAAGGCACTTCCATGAAACAGATCAAAAACAATTTCCGCAAGGTATCCAATCTATTGCCTGGCTTGCTGTTAAGTGCCGCAGGCTCAGCTTTTGCGCAGACAGTGCCGCCGACTCAAGAGGTCAAGCCACTCTGGGAGGTTGGAGCGGGCGCTTTGGCGGTAACACAGCCGGCTTACCCTGGGGCGGGCTCGTCGACCAGCCGGGTTTTTGCGTTGCCGTATGTGATTTACCGCGGTGAATTCCTGCGGGCAGAGCAAAGCAGCGTGGGCCTTCGTGCCATCAAGACGCCACGCTACGAGTTTGATATCGGGTTTGCTGCATCAATTGGCTCCAGCGCCAACGATGTACCGGCACGCGTTGGCATGGCTGACATCGGGACGCTGGTTGAGTTTGGCCCGCGCCTGAAGGTAAACCTGGGCGATGTGTCCAACGGTCCTAGCGGCATATGGGTGGAGTTGCCCTTGCGGGGTGTTTTTGACCTGAGCAACGGGCTCGCCAATCGGGGCGCCAGTTTTGAGCCGCAACTGTCGTTTGACGTGCCTTTGCCGGGCGGCTGGCGTGGTGGTGCCAGTGTGTCTGCCATTTTCGGAACGCAGAAGCTCAACGAGACTTTTTATACGGTCAGTGCATCTGAAGCGACCGGGCTGCGGCCGGCCTACACCGCCCAACCCGGATTGCTGGCAACCCGCGCCACTCTGGCCGCCTCCAAGCGGTTGACACCCGACCTTCGGATTCTCGGCTTCGTGCGGCTGGACTCTGTTGCCGGGGCAGCCAACAGTGGCAGTTCATTGATCGAAAAGTCTACGGGCGCCAGTCTGGGTTTGGGGCTGGCCTATACCTTTGGCCGGTCGCAGAATGCAGGCTCTGAGTGATGCCAATTCACTTGGCAAATGAGATGACAACGCAAACCGAATATCTCAAAACGCAGGAGCCACGCCTTTGGTGCGGTGACGGCTGGACCGCCAAAGTCATGAAAAACGAAGATGACGACGGGTGGGCCGTGGCGATGTTCAAAGACGGAGAGGCGGAGCCCGCCTTGATAGGCCCGTGGACAATGGGGCGTGACAAGAAAAACCCGAAACCGCTGGACGGCTTTGCCTTCAGCACCCTGGTTAAAACCGCATCCGAATTCGTGCGCCGCCACGAGCAGCAACTTCAAGCTTCACTGCACCAGCGCATTGAGGTAACAGCCAATTCAGCCCGAATCACCGTGTCGCTGGACATCGTGCCCGATGAGGACAACCCCTATGCCCTGCTGAGCGCTCATGACGCGAATGGCGATGAACTGGCGCAGAAAAGAGTCGCGCCGTCTTTCAAGCTCAACCGGGCCAGCGCTGCCGGTTGGATTGAGAATGGCTTTGGCTGAGCGGCATTCAGCCGCACAGACTGCTAGGCCCTGCGCAACGGCGCGGACCCGGTTGCCATCCCTTCACGAGCCGCGGCAATATGGCTGATCTCGGTGTTCAACGCACTCACAACATGGCGAAATTCGGCCTCTGCCTTCGCAAATTTGTCACGGGTCCGACCGAGGTCTGACGCGCGCGCAGCCAGATGAATATCGCCACAAAGACGCGTCAGTTCTGTCGCGCCAACATTGCCGCTGCTGGATTTGAGTGAGTGGGCCGTGCGCTCAATTTCAAGCAAATCCCCTTGTTCGGTGACTTGTTTCATCCGCGCCAGCAGTTTTGGCGATTCAACGAGGTACAGCTTCAACACACGACCCAGGAGATCCGGATCATCTGCATTTTGCAGCTCGCGCAACTGTGACAGCACTTGACGGTCCAGAACATCCACGTCACTTCGAGGCGCGACGCCCAACGACTCCAATGCGCCAGGTTGCGTAGGAACCACCGTCTTGGGCATCCAGCGGTCAAGCATCTCTTGCATTTGCTTGCGGCTCAGCGGCTTGGCCAAGTGGTCATCCATGCCAGCATCCAGACAATCCTGCCGGTCCTGGGCCATGGCGTTCGCGGTCAGCGCAATGATCGGAATGCGATGCCGGTTTGACGCATGCTCGATCCGCCTGATTTCCATCGTCGCCTCAAAACCGTCCAACTCGGGCATGTGGCAGTCCATCAAAATGATGTCGAAGCCGCCCAGTTTGTAGTCCTCCAGTGCTTCGTTGCCATTGTTGGCCACCACCACGTCGTAACCCTGCATTTTTTGCAACATGCCCAGCGCCACCGCCTGATTGACCAGGTTGTCTTCCACCAGAAGAATTTTGCCCCGACTGCCGGCCAATGGCTCGTTCGCGATTTCCGCCACTGTCAGCGCGACTTCGATGGCATGTGGCTGCTGCTCGTTGGACATGACGCTGACGAGGCATTCGTACAACTCCGATTGGCGAACGGGCTTGACCAGGCAAGCATCAATTCCCGCTTCGCGCGCGGCCCTGATGATGGCGTGATTGCCGACCGGCGTGAGCATGACCAGGCGCACTGCAGAAATTGCGGTTCTCGCCTTGATGGTGCGCGCGAGTTCCAGCGTATCGGTGCCGAAGAACCCCAGGTCAATCACTGCCAGATCAAACGGCTCGCTGGTGGCTGCGGCCTGAATCAACAGGTCAATTCCATGCTCGGGTGTTTCTGCCACCCGGATGTGCATGCCCCAATTGCAGATTTGCGAAAGCAGAATACCGCGGCTGACCGAGCTGGATTCAACAATCAATGTGCGGGAACCGGTGAGCGTGCCCATCAACATCGACGGTGCGGCTTCGTAAGAAGTATGTTGCTGCTTCGAAAACTGGCAAATGAACCAGAACGTCGCGCCAGCGCCAGGTTCTGATTTCACTTGCAGCTGCCCGCCCATCATTTCCACAAGCTGCCGGCTGATCGCAAGGCCCAGGCCGGAGCCACCGTGTTTACGGGTTGTCGATCCGTCCGCTTGAGAAAACTCCTCAAAAATACGCGTTTGCGCTTCCTGGCTGATGCCTTGCCCCGTGTCGATGACTTCAAACCGGACCGATACGGTTGAATCGGTTTGCGCCTCGGTTGCGAGACTGATCTCCACCGACCCTTTTTGGGTGAATTTAATGGCGTTGCCAGTGAGATTGGTCAAAATTTGGCCAAGCCGCAATGGGTCGCCCCTGACCAGCGTGTCAAGGTCCGACGGAATTCGGCAGGCAAGCTCCAGCCCTTTGGCGTGCGCGCGCTCTGCCAACAGGTCTACGATATCCTCTAGCGACTGGCGCAAATCAACGTCCACCTGTTCAAGCTCAAGCTTGCCGGCCTCGATTTTCGAGAAGTCCAGCACGTCGTTGATGATCGCAAGCAGGTTCTTTCCGGACGTTTGTACCGTCTCGGCGTATTTGCGCTGAACGCTTGAAAGACCGGTCTCAAGCAACAGTTCGGTCATGCCCAACACGCCGTTCATGGGCGTGCGGATTTCATGGCTCATGCGCGCCAAAAACGAGCTCTTGGCATGGTTGGCAGCCTCGGCAGCGCCACGCGCCTGGCGCAAGGCTTCTTCACCGCGTTTGCTCTGCGTCACATCCCGCGCCACGGCAATCGTGCCAATGCAGGCATTGGCTTCATTCACAAGCGGCGCCACGGCAACCTGCATGTCAATCTGGGTACCCGACTGGGTCAGCGCCTTGGTGTCGTATGAAAACCGCTCGCCACCGGCGAGGCGGGTCATGCGAGCTGCCTCCTCCGCCGAACTGGACTCGTCGATTTTGAGCGCCTGACCAACTGCCGTGGCCTGCGTGTAACCGAGCATGGTGGTCGCGCCCTCATTCCAGCTGGTGATGACTCCCGCCAGGTCCTTCGTCCAGATGGCCTCGCTGGACTGTTCCACGATGGTTGCCAGCAGCCGGTTTTTTGACTCGCTGGTTCCGAGAGACGCCAGCAGGCTCTCGGTGTTGTTCGCCATGTTGTTGAATGCCTCAGCCGCCAACCGGACTTCCGGCGCACCTTCTGGTTTGATACGCGCGGAACGGTCGCCCTGGCTAAAGCGGTTTGCACTTTCGGCGAGGCTGCGCAGGGTACCCAGGTTGCCGCGGAAGATCAGCCAGATGAACTGCAGCATCAGAAAAAGTGTTGCGGCGACGATTTGCAATTGCTTCACAAACTGCAACCAAAGCCGGTTTTGCGACTTGACGGGTGTCATGCGCGCAATGAGTTTTCCGTAGCCAACACCACCAGTGGTCACTTCTATGGTTTCCTCGGCACTTTCAATGCCCGTGAAGCGGACGAACCACGCCGGGGCCACCAGGACGTCCGGCTTATCCTGGGCAACCAGCTTTCGGCCTTCCTTGTCGACCCATTCAATCAGGTCAAGCTCACCTTTGGTGACCTGTTTTTTGACAAGTTGATCGATCGCTGCATATTCACCCACCAGCGCCTGATCGGCCACCAGCGGCGCGATAAAGGTCAGGGTTTCCGTCAATTCGCGCTTCAAGCGGGCTGAGTTCTCAGTAGCACCCTCGGCGATAAACAAGAACGTCTGCACGCTACCACCCACAACGACGGCGAGCCCCACGGCAAACATGAGACGTGAAATCAGCCCCCACCCCGCCCAAAAATTGAATATGCGCAT
>JANMCB010000355.1:0-9847 GCA_031360805.1 Rhodoferax sp. | reverse complement strand
TTGCCCAGCCGGTGCATCAGGGCGTAACTGGCTGAAATGCGCTGCGCAAACGGGTTCTGGCCCAACATCGACAACGGGTTGCCGTAAGCCTTCGCGGCTGCGTTGGCCATGTCTGAAAACGGCTCCATCAGGGAGCGCTGGGATTCATAAAGTTGGTATAGCATCTAGAGTTGGCCTTGTTAAAATGTTGCAGTGCAGCAATTCAATTGTCGCAGTTTCCCGCCAAAAAAGATTACCACAAATAAAACAAAATGTTGCAATGCAATATAACCACTTTTGGTGGTTTTAAACAAGCAATATGCCGCTAAATGAGACTTATGTCCCTAATTTTTGGGGGCCGTCCGGGTTTGCCCCGTTTTGGAGTCTCCATGAGTGATCTTTCGCCCGCCGCAGGGCTGGATTCAATGAAGTCGTTGAGGCGCACGTCTCGCATGCCGGTCATCTTCCTGGGGCACGGCAGCCCCATGAACGCGATTGAAGCCAACGAATACCGACGCAGCTGGCAGGCGCTGGGCGCGGAATTCGGCGCGGGCAGTCAAGCCAAATACCCGGTGCCCCAGCTTATTTTGTGCATTTCGGCCCACTGGCTGACTGCAGGCTGGTGGTTGACCGGCATGGTCCGTCCCAAGACGATTCATGACTTTGGCGGGTTTCCACAAGAACTGTTCGCGCAGCAGTACCCGGTGCCGGGCGCGCCGCTGGCTGCAAAGGAAATCAGTGCAAGCCTGGTCCAGCCGGGGTCGAAGGACCCCGTGGGACTTGACTTGACTGACTGGGGACTGGACCACGGCAGCTGGTCGGTGCTTAAACCCATGTTCCCGGCTGCCGACATCCCGGTAGTGCAACTCAGCATGGACTATGAACGCGCCGCACAGGACCATTTCGCCGTCGGCCAGCAGCTCGCTGGATTGCGCGACCATGGCGTGCTGATTGTGGGCAGCGGCAACCTGGTGCACAACCTGCGCGCCGCACGGTTCGGCCTGCAGCCCAACCAGGCCTACGACTGGGCCATCGAGTTTGACAAAGTGGTGGGCAACCAAATCGATTCAGGGTATCTGGCGGGTTTACAGGACTTTCAGAAGCTAGGCAGTTTGGCGCAGCAGGCGCACCCCAGTTTTGAGCACTATCTGCCGGTGCTCTACACCGCAGGCGCTGCAACGCCGGGTGAGCCGGTGCGCAGCTTCAACACTAACTTCCAGGCGGCATCGATTTCTATGCGCTCGGTGGTGTGGGGTTGATGGGTTGACGCCTCCTGGCGTAAAGCCGCTGCGGCGCAGAGCAGCCGGGCTGCTAAAAATTAACCTATGAGTTAATTTATTTCATTTTGGTGGCTGAAAATCGGAAAAAATCAATAAAATTAGCCTCTAGTCCTCGTATATTATATATAGTTTGCTATATATTAAATAGCGATTGAGGCTTGCGAATGTCGGGAGCCGGATGTTTTACCATCGGACATTCCAGGCAATCCCATGACACAACTTCATATTTCATCTGCCTTTGATTCTGGCGCGATCGACGTGGTCAGTCTGAACGACGCCACCGACATCCAGCTCAAGCTGCGGCCCGACAACGCCAGCGAGTTCGCGCAGTGGTTTCACTTCTCGCTGCAAGGTGCGGCCCACCGGGCCATCACACTGCGGTTCATGAACGCGGGCCAGTCGGCCTTTCCGGGTGGGTGGAACGACTACCGCATCTGCGCAAGCGATGACCGGCAGAACTGGTACCGCTTCGACACCCAGTTTGACGGGCAGGTCATGTCGGCGAGTGTTACGCCTGCTTCCAATTTGATGTACTTCGCCTACTTTGAGCCGTACTCGCACGAACGCCACCTTGACTTGATTGGCAGGGCTGCGGCTTCCAGTTGTGTGGAGGTTCAGCATTTGGGCCAGACGCTGGACGGGCGTGACATGACGCTGCTTCGCGTGACAGATTTGGCGTCGTTGATCCCGCTTGCGCAGCGCCGCAAAGTCTGGCTGATCGCGCGCCAGCACCCAGGCGAGACCATGGCCGAATGGTTTGCCGAGGGGTTTCTGGAGCGCCTGCTGGACGACAACGAAGCCGCCGCGCGGGTGCTGCGCCAGCATTGCGTGTTTTACATCGTTCCCAACATGAACCCGGACGGTGCGGTGCGCGGCAATCTGCGCACCAATGCCGGTGGCGCAAATTTGAACCGTGAATGGGCAGCACCCACCTTGCAGAAATCACCTGAGGTGCATTGGGTTCGCCAGAAGATGCTGGAAACCGGCGTGGACCTGTTTCTGGATGCCCATGGTGACGAAGAGCTGGCCTGCAATTTTGTGGCCGGTTCAGAGGGCGTTGCCGGCTATTCCGGGCGGATTGAAGCGCTTGAGAAAACTTTCAAGGCAAGCTGGCTGGCGGCTTGCCCGGATTTTCAGACGGCGCGCGGCTATGGCCGCTCCAAGCCCAACAGCGCCAACCTCGCATTGGCAACGAATTGGGTGGCGCAGAATTTTGACTGCCTCGCCTTCACCATCGAAATGCCGTTCAAGGACAATTCCGACTTGCCCGACCCGCACACAGGCTGGAGCGCCGAGCGGTCCAGAAAACTCGGCGCGAGTGTGCTGCTGCCGATACTTGCCGTGACCTGCACGCTTCGCCAAACCTGATTTCCAGGCCCTTAGCACGAGACAATTGCACGACCCGATCGCACGACCCAATCGCCCAACCAGATTGCCCAACCAGATTTCCGATTCTCATGACGATTACCAACCCTCCAGATTTCAACACCGTTGCCGCGCTGATTCACCAGCATGCGCTGCAGGCCCCGCTTCGCAATGCGCTGGTTGAAGGCTCGCGCTGCATGCCTTACGGCGAACTTGATGCCACCATGGACCGGGTGGCCCGTGCACTGCGGCGCAATGGCATTCAAGCGGGTGATGCCATCGCGATTTGCGCCAATTCGTCGATCGAGTACGCGGCTGTATTCCTCGGCGCCCTGCGTGCGGGCGTGGTGGTGGCGCCGCTTGCGCCGAGTTCCACCCCGGGCAGCCTGGCGCGCATGGTGGACGATGCACAGGCCAGGCTGGTTTTCACCGACACCGCCTGTGCCGGGCTGCTCAGTGAGGTGCCGGCGGCGAATGCCGGCCTGGTGGCGCTGGACGATTCTGCCGTGGCCCAGCGTTTGAGCGACTGGCTCGGGGCGCTACAGGGTGCACCTGATTCCGCACC
Source organism: Rhodoferax sp. (assembly GCA_031360805.1). GTDB lineage: Bacteria > Pseudomonadota > Gammaproteobacteria > Burkholderiales > Burkholderiaceae_C > JANYCG01. Next base: position 6,658 of record JANMCB010000355.1, on the reverse strand, counting down.
GGACGGGGCGAAGGACGGCGCGAACGACGGCGCTTCGGGCGAATCCGTCAAGGTATTGCCAGAGTGGCCGTTCAACATCATTTATTCGTCAGGAACTACTGGAGAGCCCAAAGGCATCGTGCAGTCACACGGCATGCGCTGGATGCATGTTCGACGCGGCAACGCTTATGGTTACGACGCCAGCACAGTGATGCTGGTGTCAACCCCGCTGTATTCCAACACCACGCTGGTGGTGTTTTTCCCGACCCTGGCGTTTGGCGGCACTGTGGTGCTGATGCCCAAATTCGACGCGGCCGCCTACCTCAAGCTGGCACAGGCCACCCATGCCACCCACACCATGCTGGTGCCCGTACAGTACCAACGGCTGATGGCGCGGCCGGATTTTGGCGACCATGATTTGTCCAGTTTCAAGATCAAGTTCTCAACCAGTGCGCCGTTCAGCGCCGCATTGAAAGCCGACGTTTTGGCGCGCTGGCCGGGCGGGCTGGTCGAATTTTATGGCATGACCGAGGGCGGCGGCTCATTCATTCTCGATGCGCACCTGCACCCCGACAAGTTGCACACTGTCGGGCGCCCCGGTGAGGGGCATGACATTCGCCTGATCGACGAACAGGGCGTTGAGGTGCTGCCAGGCGAGGCGGGCGAGGTGGTGGGCCATTCCCCCGGCATGATGATCGGCTACCACCGTCAACCAGAGAAAACCCGCGAGGCCGAGTGGTTTGACGCCACCGGCAAGCGTTTCATCCGCACCGGTGACATCGGGCGGTTTGATGCGGACGGCTTCCTGACGCTGTTTGACCGCAAGAAAGACATGATCATTTCGGGCGGGTTTAACATCTACCCGAGCGACCTGGAAAGCGTGCTTCGGGAGCACCCGGCCATACTGGAAGCTGCGGTGGTGGGGGTGCCGTCCGAGCAGTGGGGCGAATCGCCAGTGGCCTTTGCGGTCCTGCGGCCAGGTCACAACGCGCTACCGGAAAACCTGCTGGAGTGGTTTAATCAGCGTGTGGGAAAAACACAGCGTGCCAGCGATTTGCGGCTGCTGGAGGAACTGCCCAGAAGTGCGATTGGCAAAGTCCTCAAACGTGAGTTGCGCGAGCGCTATTTGCCCGTTTTACGGCAATAGCCTGTCCGAAGTGGCACCCGACGCAAGCCTTGACCAGGCAAGCGGGCGCTGCCTGGCTGATTTCGACCGACAATGACACTTCATTAACTGTCTAAAAGGTATGGCCGACCCCAAAGAACCGGACCGCACAACCAGCGAATCACAGGCGCGCAAAATGCGCTTGATCGCCGATTCTGTGCCGGCTTTGATCGCGTATTACGACGTCAAGACTTTATGCTGCCAGTTTGCCAACCGGCGCTATGCAGAGGCCAACGGCTGGACCACACAAACCATCCTGGGCAAGCCGCTCAAGGAAGTGATTGGCGAGGCGGCCAACGAAAAGATTGCGCCCTATATCGCTCTGGCGCGTGCAGGCCAGGCGTCAACTTACATACGCGAACATCAACTCCCCAAAGGCGAAGTCCGGATGATCGAGGTCAGCCTTCAGCCGCATTTTGACGATGCCGGGGTGCTGGAAGGGGCTTTCGTGCTGATCAACGACATTACCGACCACTGGAACGACCAGCAGGCTCTGATCCGCAGCGAGGAGCGCATGCGCAGGTTTGCCGAAGCCACGCAGGAAGGCATTCTGTTCCATAAGAACACTGTGATTACGGACGTCAATGATGCCCTGACCCGGATTGCGGGGTACAACCGGGAGGACGCTATTGGGCGCAGCACGCTGGCGTTTATTCCCGAGCGCTGGCACCGGATGATGATTGATCATCTTTACAGCGGCAGCGACCTGCGCTACGAAGTCACGATCAACCACAAGGATGGTCATGAAGTTCCGGTTGAATGCATGGCGAGGAATATGCCCTTTGAAGGGGAAACGCTGCGCCTGGTTGTGGTGCGTGACATCACGGCGCGGCGTAAGGCGCAGGCTCGAATTGAATTTCTGGCGTTGCATGACGCCCTGACCGAGTTGCCCAACCGTGCCTATCTGACGGAGCGGCTTGACAGCATCCTGGCACTGGCGCGCAGGCACAGACGGCTGGTAGCGGTGCTGTTCGTCGACCTGGACCGATTCAAAAACGTCAACGACGCCATGGGCCACCATGTTGGCGATGGCCTGCTGCGCGAGGTCGCCCGGCGCATCAACAGCACTGTGCGTGATTCTGATGTGGTGTCACGCCTGGGCGGTGACGAATTCATTGTGGTGCTCTCCGATATCGCCGCCAGCAGTGACGCTACGGCAGTGGCCAGCAAACTGATTGAAAACATCAGTGCTGAAATGACGGTTGAAGGGCACCTGATTTCAGTCTCACCTTCCATAGGTATTAGCGTTTTCCCGACAGATGGCGAATCGACCGACGAACTGGTGCGCCATGCAGACGCCGCGATGTACCACGCGAAGGAGAGTGGCCGGGCCAACTACCAGTTATTCAAGCCAGCCATGTTCCAGCAAGCCTATGAGACGCTGGACAAAGAGCGCCAGCTCAAGGCGGCACTTGCTCTGGAGCAGTTCGTGGTTCACTACCAGCCCAAGCGCCAGCATGTTGATGGCCCCATCGTCGGGCTGGAGGTGCTGGTGCGATGGCAGCATCCGACGCGTGGGCTGGTCGGTCCGGATGAGTTCATCGGCTTTGCCGAAGCGCATGGGCTGATCGCCGGCATTGACCGTTGGGTCCTTGAAACCGCGTGCCGCCAGTTGAAGGCCTGGCACACCGAAGGCTGCGCCACCGTGACGGTCGCGGTCAACATGTCGGCCCTGAGTTTCAAAAGTCGCAATCTGGTCGACCAGATTGCGTCTGTACTCAAGGAGATTGACCTGGACCCAAAGTTCCTCGAAATTGAGTTGACGGAATCATTGCTGATCGAAAACAGCACTCAAGTACTTGAAAAGTTGCAACAGCTTCACGCCATGGGAGTCCGGCTGACCATTGACGACTTTGGAACGGGCTATTCGTCTCTGGCCTACTTGAAGCGCTTTCCAATCGACAAGCTGAAGATTGACCGTTCTTTTGTGAACCAGGTCACGGACACCGGGGCGGACCGGGCAACCTCGACTGCGATCACCATGGCCATCATCCAGATGGCACGCAGCCTGTCGATGGAGACTGTCGCTGAAGGCGTTGAGACGCAGGAACAGCTTGAGACCTTGAGCGAAATGGGGTGCGACCAGTTTCAGGGCTATTTGATCTCGCACCCGGTGAGCGCGCAGGATGTACGCCCCTTCATTCTTTGTTAAAGCTCAGGCGTCTCTGTGCTGAAGCTCAGGCATAGTACCGCGCCACGTAGTCTTCAAAGCGGCCCTGGGGCCTGGCTTCAAGGGCCTGCTGTTCCAGCAGCGACTCACGTGCAGCCACGCTGAATTTCTCATTGTCAATCGCATCCAGTGGTTGCGACAGCAGGCTTTCCTGGTGCTTGCGTGAGAGTTGCAACGTGTAGGGCACCAGTCCGCCAAGCTGTTGCACGCCGCCCAGCACAATGGCCGATGGCGTGCTCTCGGGCTGGTCGATGCGCTGGCGCAATGCCAGCAGTGTGGCAGCGTAGGTCTGACCGCCGTAGGCAGTGTCCAGAATTTCCGCAAAGGGCGCCATGTCGTCAAACAGTTCATGCGCCAGCGGGCGAAACGCCTGCTCGGTGTTGTGCACCAGCAGCTTCAGGTCGGGCTGGCGCCCGCGGGTCACGACACGGCGTTTGTTTTCGTCATTCTCGCTTTGCTCGCGGCTGGTGATGGGCGGGCTGTCCCGCATCAGGCACATCAGCAGAAACGCGTCACAGAAGGTGCTTTGCTCGGGCAGAATGCCAATCTCAACCAGCGGGTTCAGGTCAAACAGGCGCACCTCGACATATTCAACGCCATATTTTTGCAGCGCTGTGGCCGGGCGCTCGCCGAGTTTGCCAATGCGCTTTGGGCGAATGCCCGCGTAGAACTCGTTCTCAATTTGCAGCACGTTGGCGTTGAGCTGCTTCCATTCGTCGCCATCGCGCACGCCCAGGGCCTGGTAAAACGGATCGGGCGTGTGGATCGCCGCCTCCAGCGCTTTCGTGTATTCGTCCAGCGAGTTGAAGCTCACGTTCAGCCGGGCCTGCACGCGGTTCTGGTAGCCCAGGTCACTCATGCGCAGCGACGTCGCGTAGGGGCCGTAATGGGTCTCGTCGCCCAGCGCCAGCAGGTCGGTGGTCCGTCCGCGCAGGAACGACGTGTTCACCGCAGGCGATGCGCCAAACAGATAGGGTATGAGCCAGCTGTAGCGCAGGAAATTGCGCACCAGCCCGAAGTAGCGCTCGCTCATGAACGCCTGCATGTCGCCAGTCGCCTTGCAGCATTCGTACAGCGGTGCCCAGAAGTCCTGCGGCAAGGACCAGTTGTAGTGCACCCCGGCAATGGTCTGCATCTGTCGGCCATAGCGCAGACCCAGGCCGTTGCGGTAGACCTTCTTGATGCGCGCGCTGTTCGAGCTGCCGTAGTCCGCCAGCGGGATGTCAACGTCGTCGCCCACCTCGCCGGGCATGGAGCCCGCCCACATGGTCTCGCCGTTCAAGTGGCGGGCTGTGTAGCGGTGCAGGTCGCGCAGAAAACGCAGTGGAAAGGCCGGGTCCTGTGACGGCGGCGTGATGAATTCAAGCAGCGCTTCGGAGTAGTCCGTGGTGATCCACGGGTTCGTCAGTTTGGAGCCCAATTCGCGCGGGTGCGGCGTCCGGGCCAGATGGCCGGCCGCGTCAACGCGAAGGCATTCCTTCTCAAACCCCCGCGTGATGCCGCGCAGCACCTGGGCTGCCTTGGCAGCAGAAAACAGGGTTGCTGCGTCGCAAGCCGTGAACTTCAACATGAATCTTGTCTCCCCTATCAAAACGGGTCGCAGTATGGCATTGTTTTGCGATTGGCATGACCGCGCCCCATAATGCGCCCAAAGCTCAAGAAGGATTTCCCCATGGCCCTGTTCAGCCAGGATGCGCTCAACCCCGGCGTCAAAAAGCGCGAGGTTTTCGGTTGGGCAATGTACGACTTTGCCAACTCAGGCTACACCACCGTGGTGTTGACGGCGGTGTTTGCGGCCTACTTTGTGGGCGGCATTGCCAAGGGTGCCGAATGGGCCACTTTTGCCTGGACGCTGGCGCTCAGCACGTCTTACGCCATCGTGATGTTTGTCATGCCGGGCCTGGGTGCCTTTGCCGATGTCCGGGCCTGCAAGAAAAAGCTGCTGATGGCCTCGACCGCCTGCTGCGTTGCTGCGACGGCCGCCCTGGCGTTGGCCGGGCCGGGCAGCGTGGTGCTGGCGTTTGTGCTGATTGTCGTGTCCAACACGTTCTACAGTTTTGGTGAATCGCTCACGGCCTCTTTCCTGCCCGAGCTGGCGCGCCCCGAGGCTTTGGGCCGCGTCAGTGGCTGGGGCTGGAGTTTTGGCTACTTTGGCGGCATGCTGGCGCTGGGAATCTGCCTGGGCTATGTGATCTGGGCTGGCAAGCAAGGCATCAGCGCCGACCGCTTTGTACCGGTCACGATGCTGATCACCGCAGCCATTTACGGGGTCGCGGCGTTAGTAACGTTCAAGCTGCTGCGGGAGCGCGCGGTGCCACGGCCTGAGGCCATTCGCTCCAGCGGGGTCAGGGCATCGCTGATCCAGTTGCGCGAAACCTTCCAGCAGGCCAGGCGGTACCAGGACTTCATGCGGCTGTTGCTGTGCGCGGTCTTCTACCAGGGCGGTGTGACTGTAGCGATCACGCTGGCCGCGATCTATGCAGAGCAGGTGATTGGCTTTGTGCAGGCCGAGACCATGGTGCTGATATTTGTGCTGAATCTTGCCGCTGCCGCAGGCGCCTTTGGTTGCGGCTACCTGCAAGACCGGATTGGCCACAAGTGGACCTTGAGCCTCACGCTGTTAGCCTGGGTTGCCACCTGCATCATGGCCGCGCTCACCACCACCAAGGGCGGTTTCTGGTACGCCGCCACCCTTGCCGGCGTGAGCATGGGCAGCAGCCAGTCGGTTGGCCGTGCCATGGCGGGTCTGTTTTCACCACCCGGTCAGTTGGGCGAGTTTTTCGGCTTGTGGACCTTCGCCACCCGCCTGGCCAGCATCATCGGCCCCTTGAGTTACGGCGTTATCACCTGGGCGACGGGAGGCAACCAGCGCATTGCCATTGCCTCAACCGCCGTGCTGTTTGCGATCGGGCTGGTGGTGCTGCAAACCGTGAACGTGGAACGCGGACGGCGGGCAGCGTTGCCATCCACGTCATGAAGTTTTTGGATGTTTTGCGAAATTTTAACTGAATGCTATATTAAAAATAGCAAACTATTTATATAAAACGAGGGCTAGAGGCATATTTTGGCATGTATTTGAGATTTTTGGCGGGGTTTTTAAAAAACTAATATCAACGGCGATATTAAAATGTTGCAATATTCGTTCTCCGGACTATATCACGCTGAATACGGGCGCACGCCGCTCGGCCCACGCACGCGCACCTTCCTGAAGGTCGTCCGATCCGGCAGCGCGGGCGATGTCTGCCTTCAATGCCGCCACGTCCAGTTCGCCACGGGCCAGCGCATTCAAATGTTTCTTCATGCCCAACAGGGCGAGCGGGGCCATGCCAGCCAGTGTGGCGGTC
>JANMCB010000307.1:0-2098 GCA_031360805.1 Rhodoferax sp. | reverse complement strand
TTTAGCCCAAAAACCGCTTGTTTTTCGTGTTTTAGGGGTAATTTAAGCCTCTAGCCCTCGCTTTATATAGATAGTTTGCTATTCAATATATAGCAACTACGGCTCAGCCGATTCAGCCCGCAGTTGCAGCCGCAAGAGCTGACCAGCTCAGACCCGCGCTTCAAGCGCCAGCCCGACGTAATTTTCAGCCAGCGTGGTGGACGCCGCGTTCGAGTGCACCAGGTAGTCCAGCTCGGCCTCCTGCAGCTTTTGACCGAAACCTTCGCTGTCCGGAAAACGGTGCATCAGCGTCGTGAGCCACCAGGAAAAGCGCTCGGCCTTCCAGATTCGGCGCAGCGCCTTCTGGGAATAGCCGTCAATGCCGGCCGAAGATTTTTCGGCATAGTACTCGATCAGGGCGCCAGACAGATACTTGACGTCGCTGGCTGCCAGGTTCAAGCCTTTGGCGCCTGTGGGCGGCACGATATGGGCTGCGTCGCCGGCCAGAAACAGGCGACCAAAGCGCATCGGTTCGGCCACAAAACTGCGCAGCGGTGCGATGCTCTTTTCGATGCTGGGGCCGGTGACGATGGCTTCGGCCAAGGCCGGGTCAAGCCGCAGTCGCAGCTCATCCCAAAAACGCTGGTCGCTCCAGGCCTCCACCTTGTCATCCATCGGGCATTGCACGTAGTAGCGGCTGCGCGTCATGCTGCGCATCGAGCACAGCGAAAACCCGCGCGCGCTGTTGCCGTAAACGATGGCGTGCGGCGATACGGGTGGCACATCCGCCAGCACGCCCAGCCAGCCAAACGGGTAGACCTTTTCGTATTCGGTGATTGCGCCCTTGGGCACGCTGGCGCGGCACACGCCGTGAAAGCCGTCACACCCGGCAATGAAATCGCAGGTGATTTCCTGATGTTGACCGTCAATCCCGTAGCGAACGACAGGCGAGTTGCCGTCAAAGTCGTGAATGCTGACCTGGTCCGCCTGGTACACCGTGACCAAGCCAGCAGCCGCGCGGGCGGCCATCAAGTCGCGGGTGACTTCGGTCTGGCCGTAGGCGGTGACAACCTTGCCGCCGGTGAGACCATGCACGTCAATCGGATGCCGTTCCCCGGCAAATACCAGTTCGATACTGTGGTGCACGATGCCTTCGGATTTGACGCCGTGGCCCACACCCACGTCGACCAGCATGTCCACCGTTGTCTGCTCCAGAATCCCGGCGCGGATGCGGCCCAGAACGTAGGCCGGGCTTTGGCGCTCGATGATGATGTTGTCAATGCCGGCCTTGTGCAGCAGTGCGCCCAGGAGCAGACCTGCCGGGCCGGCACCGATGATGGCAACTTGTGTTGGCATGAAAACCTTCCGATAAAAATTGTTGTCAGAAGCGGCTCATTCTGGCCTTGCCGTTGAAAGCCGCCCCCGACTAGACGCCCAGGTACTGGGCCAACAGTTCCGGCTTGGAAATCAGCTCTGGCGAACTGCCATTGAACACCACCTGGCCTTTCACCAAAATCACGTTGCGGGTACTCACCTGGGTCACGTGTTTCCAGTTTTTATCCACAATCACACTGCTGATGCCGGTTTGTCGCACCAGATCGCAAATGCGCCAGATGTCGCGGGCGATCAACGGCGCCAGGCCTTCGGTGGCTTCGTCCAGGATGAGGACGTCGGGGTTGGTCATGAGCGCGCGGCCAATGGTGAGCATTTGCTGCTCGCCGCCACTGAGCTGCTGGCCGCCATGGCCCAGGCGCTCCTTGAGGCGCGGAAAGGTATCCAGCACGCGGTCATAAGTCCAGTTCTGGTTCTTGCCGGCGCGTTCCTGGGCGGCTTCGCTGGTCCCTGCGCGCGCAGCCATCACCAGATTTTCCTTCACGCTCAGGTTGCCGAATATTCCGCGACCTTCGGGGACGTAGGCAACGCCAAGCCGGGCGATTTCAAACGGTGCGCGGGAAGTCATCGACTGTCCCATCACGTTGACGGAGCCTGTTCTTGGTTTGACCAGCCCCATGATGCTCTTGAGCAGCGTGCTTTTGCCCATGCCGTTGCGGCCCATCAGGCCGATGGTTTCACCGTGTGCCACGGCAAAGTCGACATCGCGCAGAATGTGGCTGGCACC
>JANMCB010000285.1:0-2923 GCA_031360805.1 Rhodoferax sp. | reverse complement strand
GAAGCCGGTCGCCTGACGTTCGACTACAAGACGCCTGCTGCCGAATACTTGCAGTTCTACAGGGCAGGTATTGATGGACTTTTCTCTGATTTTTCCGATACTGCGGTTGCAGCGCGTGCGGTGTATTTGAAAGAACTTGGGCGCTAATTTGAGGTCAGGAGGCAGGATAATCCTGCCATGACCGTCCATTTTGAAAGACGCTCGCTCCTATCGCGAATAGTCCGCAGGTTTCAGGGCTTTGATGCCCTGCTGCTGTTTGCCGTTCTGGTGCTGGCCGCCGCAGGAATGCTGACGATGTATTCCAGTGGCCACGACCATGGCAGCCAGTTTGAAAACCATGGCCGCAACATGCTGATTGCCGGTGCCTGCCTGTTTTTTGTGGCGCAGATCCCACCACAGCGGTTGATGCGATTGGCTGTTCCCCTGTATCTGTTTGGCGTCGCATTGCTGGTTGCAGTGGCAATATTTGGCGTTACCAAAAAAGGGGCCAAGCGCTGGATCAACATCGGCATCGTGATTCAGCCCAGTGAAATTCTCAAAATTGCAATGCCGCTGATGCTGGCATGGTGGTTTCAAAAGCGCGAGGGGCAATTGCGTCCGTTTGACTTTGGTGTTGCCTTGCTGCTGCTTGCTGTTCCAGTCGGGTTGATCGTTCGCCAGCCCGATCTGGGAACCGCCATTTTGGTCATGGTGGCGGGTCTGGCTGTGATTTTTTTTGCAGGATTGAAGTGGCGGTGGATTGCGCCACCTGTGCTGATTGGCCTGATCGCTGCCATTTTGCTGGTCGTTTTTGAGCCGCAGCTCTGTGCCGATGGCGTGAGTTGGCCACTGTTGCGCGACTACCAGCAGCAGCGCGTCTGCACGCTGCTGGACCCTTCCCGGGACCCGTTGGGCAAAGGCTTTCACATCATTCAGGGAATGATCGCCATTGGTTCGGGCGGCATTTGGGGTAAAGGCTTTATGCAAGGCACACAGACGCACCTTGAATTCATCCCTGAACGCACCACTGACTTCATCTTTGCCGCGTTTTCCGAAGAATTTGGGCTGGCTGGCAATCTGGCGCTCATTGTGGCCTTCGCATTTTTGATCCTGCGGGGCCTGACCATCGCACTTGAGGCACCTACCTTGTTTTCACGATTGCTGGCCGGGGCCATTACGCTCATCTTTTTTACCTATGCCTTTGTCAACATGGGCATGGTCAGCGGCATTTTGCCCGTGGTGGGTGTGCCCTTGCCCTTCATCAGCTATGGCGGCACGGCCATGGTGACTTTGGGACTGGGGTTGGGCATTTTGATGTCAATTGCAAAGTCCAAACGCCTGGTGCAATCGTGACCTATCCGGTGTCCATCATTGGTGTGGGCAATATGGGTGGCGGTATGGCGCGCAATCTGTTGTCCAAGGGCTGGCCGGTCGCGGTTTTTGACCTTGACAGCGTCAAAATGCGAAATTTGAAGCATTTTGGCGCTATAACCCTAGACCATCATAGCGATCAAGCTATTCATTCGATAGTGACTATCGTTTGTGTGGTGGACGCCGCGCAAACCCGCGACGTCCTGTTTGGCCCGGACGGTATCGCGAAAGCCGTGCCACTGGGTCACACGGTGATGCTCTGCCCCACGCTGGCGCCTTCCGAGGTTGAACAAATGGCCACGGAGTTGAATCCACACGGGCTGAACACCATAGACGCGCCCATGTCAGGCGGCCCGGCGCGTGCGAATGATGGCACCATGAGCCTGATGGTTGCGTGCCCCGATCACGTGTTTGTGCGGCACGAGGCCTTGATCAATGCACTTTCAACCCAGGTGTTTCGCATCAGCGACAAACCGGGCGATGGTGCCCGCACCAAGCTGGTCAACAACCTGCTCGCTGGCATCAACCTTGTTGGTGCTGCTGAGGCACTGGCCATGGCAAAGAGATTGGGCCTTGACTTGCACAAAACGCTGGACGTGATTGAAAAATCGAGCGGGCAAAGCTGGATCGGCTCGGACCGCATGCGTCGCGCCCTGCAAAACGACCTGGCACCGCGCGCCCACATGACGCTGCTTGGAAAAGACACGCGGCTTGCCGTCGAGGCCGCTGAAGCCGCCGGATTTCATGGGCCGTTGGGTGCCAGCGCCAGAGACGTTTTTGCGCAAGCCAGTTCAGGTGGCCTTGCCAATATGGACGATGCTGCTTTGTTCAACTGGCTCACGAAGCACTGACCTGGCAGGGGCAATCAAGCCAAGGCCTAAAATGGCCCCATGATTTCACGCGAACCAACCATTGAACGCCTGGCAATAGCCAAATCCCTCTTGTTGACGCCCTTTGGGCTGGATGAGACCCACCTGGTCAGAGCCCTGAACGAAATCAAGGCCCACAAGGTGGATGATGCAGACCTTTACTTTCAATACACCCGCTCTGAGGGTTGGAGTCTGGAAGAAGGCATCGTCAAAACGGGTTCCTTCAGCATTGACCAGGGCGTCGGCGTACGCGCCGTCAGCGGGGAGAAGACTGCATTTGCCTATTCTGATGACATCTCCAACGCGTCCTTGCTGGATGCTGCCCGCACTGTGCGCGCCATCTCTGCCGCGTCCAAATCGATCAAGGTAAAGACGCCCGCGAGCAAAGTGGCCAAAAGCCGCACTTTGTACCAGGACCTGGACCCCATTTCGACCCTGGACAGCACGGCGAAAGTTGCCTTGCTTGGAAAAGTAGAAACCCTGGCCCGTGCCAAAGATCCGCGCGTGGCGCAGGTGATGGCTGGTCTTGCCAGTGAGTACGATGTTGTGATGGTGGCCCGCGCCGACGGCACCCTGGCCGCTGATGTGCGTCCCCTGGTCCGTTTGAGTGTCACGGTCATCGCAGAACAGACGGTTGCCGGCAAGGTTCGCCGTGAAGTCGGCTCGGCGGGAGGCGGTGGCAGATTTGGACTGGCCTATTTCGA
>JANMCB010000029.1:0-1680 GCA_031360805.1 Rhodoferax sp. | reverse complement strand
GTGCCGCGCACATCGGCCAACGTGGCGAAGGCGGTGACGATCAGGCTGACGGGGCTGATGACTTTTTTATCCTCCCATACTGTGCGCATCGACAACGAGTCTTTGCCCACAGGAATGGAGATGCCAAGTGCAGGGCATAGCGCCAACCCGACCGCTTTGACGGTCGCGTATAGCGCCGCATCCTCACCCGGCTCCCCGCAAGCCGCCATCCAGTTGGCAGACAGCTTGACGCGTGACAGTTCAATCGGCGCTGCCAGCAGGTTGGTGATGGCCTCAGCAACTGCCATGCGGCCGGATGCCGGCGCGTTGATGCTGGCCAGCGGCGTGCGCACGCCCATGCTCATGGCCTCGCCCGCGAAGCCCTTGTAGTCGGCCAGCGTGACGGCGCAGTCCGCCACGGGCACCTGCCATGGTCCGACCATCTGGTCGCGGTGGCTTAAACCGCCCACGGTGCGGTCGCCAATGGTGATCAGGAAGCGCTTCGACGCTACCGTCGGGTGCGCCAGCACGTCGATCGCCGCTTTTTTCAGATTGACGCCGGTCAGGTTGACGGGTTTGAATTGCCGCAGGACGGATTTGACATCGCGATGCATCTTCGGCGGCTTGCCCAGAAGTACGTTCATCGGCATTTGGACTGGTGCTTGCCGTGCATCGTCACCATCAGCCAGAATCAGTTCACGCGCCTCTGTCGCCACGCCCACCACCGCGAACGGGCAGCGCTCGCGCTCACAGAATGACTTGAACAGGTCCAGCGACTCGGGCGCGATGGCCAGCACATACCGCTCCTGGCTTTCGTTGCACCAGATTTCTTTGGGTGCCAGGCCAGACTCTTCCAGCGGCACAGCGCGCAGATCGAACCGGGCGCCACGGCCGGCGTCGTTGGTCAGCTCCGGGAAGGCGTTGCTCAAGCCACCTGCACCCACGTCATGGATGGCGAGAATCGGATTCTTTGACTGCAGGTTCCAGCAATGGTTGATGACCTCCTGGGCGCGCCGTTCGATCTCCGGGTTGCCCCGCTGCACCGAGTCGAAGTCAAGCTGTGCCGCGTTCGCCCCCGTAGCCATGGAACTCGCCGCGCTGCCGCCCATGCCGATGCGCATGCCGGGGCCACCGAGTTGAATCAGCAAACTGCCCGCGGCGAATTCAATTTTGTGCGTTTGCGTGGCGTCAATCACCCCCAGGCCGCCCGCGATCATGATGGGCTTGTGGTAGCCACGCTGCTCCAGTGCTGCGCCAGTGGCCGTGGTGTGCGAAATGGCCTGCTCATACTCACGAAAGTAGCCCAGCAGGTTTGGCCGGCCAAACTCGTTGTTGAAGGCCGCGCCACCCAATGGGCCTTCGATCATGATTTGCAAAGGGCTTGCGATGTGGTCGGGTTTGCCGTAGCTGGCCCCCTTGGCGCCCTGCCCCCACTCAATCTTCGACACCGTGAACCCCGTCAAACCGGCTTTGGGCTTGGAGCCACGCCCGGTGGCGCCTTCGTCACGAATTTCGCCGCCCGCGCCCGTCGATGCGCCGGCAAACGGCGAAATGGCGGTGGGGTGGTTGTGGGTTTCCACCTTCATCAGCACGTGGCTGGTTTCGTCATATTTCTGGTAGCTGCCATTCTTGGCGACAAAACGCTCAACCGCCGTGCCCTCCATCACCGAGGCATTGTCTGAATACGCCACCAGCATGTGC
>JANMCB010000253.1:0-6507 GCA_031360805.1 Rhodoferax sp. | reverse complement strand
TACGAATTGGGTCAGGTGGTCAGCCGCTTTCCGGTCACCCTGTACACCTCCACCAACTGCGCGCCCTGCGGCGCCGGGCGCACCTTGCTGAGCAGCCGTGGCGTTCCGTTTGCAGAGCGCACCGTCAACACCAACGAAGACATTGAGGCGCTCGGGCGCATCAGTGGCGAAAGTTCACTGCCGTTCTTGACGATTGGTGGTCAGAAAATCAAAGGCTATTCAGATGCTGAATGGACCCAGTTTCTTGACGCAGCGGGCTACCCGTCCACGTCCAAACTGCCAGGCAATTACCGTGGCCAGCCCGCCGCTCCGCTGGTCGCCGTTCAGAGACCTGAGCCACCGGCGCCGGTTGCGCGACAGGCAGCCACAGCACCCGAGCCCGCGCCAGCCGCCGCTGCAGAAACAGGAAGTAACCCGGCAGGCATCCGGTTTTAACGGGTGAATTTTCCCAAAAATGAGGTCAATATACCCAATTTAGGTATATTTGGGGCTGTGGAGCGGCTTTTTGGCAAAAAAACCAGTAAAATAGTGCTCTAGCCCTCGTATTATATAGATAGTTTGCTATTTATATTGTATCAATCGAATAGCAATCCATTTGTGAATTGACTCGCCACCCTGCCCTTGCTCAGCATTGTTACTTGAACGTCAGGGTCTTTACACCGTCGGCCGTTCCCAGCAGACACACCTGCGCGCGCTGGTAGGCAAATACCCCTACCGTCACCACGCCAGGCCATTGGCTCACGGTGGATTCAAACACCAGCGGCTCTTCAATCTGCAAGCCCATGACGTCAAGGATGTGCTGCCCGTTGTCGGTGACCACGGGCCGACCATCCTTGCGACGCACCGCCGCAATGCCTCCCAACGCCTCGAACTGGCGGACCAGTTGCGCGGTGGCCATGGGAATGACCTCGACTGGCAGCGGAAAACGGCCCAGGCAGGTCACCAGCTTGGACTCGTCGGCAATACAGACAAACTGGCGTGACAGCGCCGCCACAATTTTCTCCCGGGTCAGTGCCGCACCGCCGCCCTTGACCATGTTGCCACGGCCGTCGATTTCATCGGCACCGTCAATGTAGACCGCCAGCGCGTCCACATCGTTTGCTTCGAACACCCGTATGCCCAACGCCTTGAGCCGTTGCGTGCTGGCCTCCGAGCTGGAAACCGCGCCCTTGATCTGGTCCTTCATGCTGGCCAGCGCGTCGATAAACTTGTTGACGGTAGACCCGGTGCCCACCCCCATGATTTCGCCCTTCACCACATACTGAAGTGCGGCCTGCCCAACCTGGGTTTTGAGTTCGTCCTGCGTCATTTGCGACAATCCTTTGAAGTTCCCAGGATTATCCAATGTCGCTATTGCCTTATTCCCTCGCCCGCCCGTTTTTGTTTGGCCTTGACCCCGAAGTCGCCCACGACATCACAATACGCGGCCTGGCTGCCGTGCAAGGCACGCCACTCGAGTGGGCCTATTGCAACAGCCGCGTGGAAGACCCTGTCACGCTTGCCGGGCTGACATTTCCCAACCGGGTTGGTCTGGCTGCTGGGCTGGACAAGAACGCGCGTTGCATTGACGGCCTTGCCGCGATGGGTTTCGGGTTTATCGAAGTCGGCACCGTGACACCGGTAGCGCAAGGTGGCAACCCAAAACCCCGCATGTTTCGCCTGCCGGCAGCCCGGGCGCTCATCAACCGGCTGGGCTTCAACAACGACGGACTGGCGGCCTTCGTTGAAAATGTGCAGCGCTCAGCCGTGCGACGGCACCGCCCTGCAGGTCAGGAATTGCCCATGCTGCTGGGTCTGAATATAGGCAAAAATGCGGCCACTCCGATTGAAAACGCCACAGACGACTACCTGACGGGCCTCACGGGCGTCTACCCGCATGCGGACTATGTCACCGTCAACATTTCAAGCCCCAACACCAAAAACCTGCGCAGCCTGCAAAGTGATGCGGCGTTGGACGGCCTGCTGGCCAGCATTGCCAACCAGCGCGTCGCATTGGTCGAAACCCACAAAAAGCGGATTCCAATCTTCGTCAAAATTGCGCCGGATCTGGACGACGCACAGGTCAAACTGGTCGCCGCCAGCCTGATTCGCCACGGCATGGATGGCGTGGTCGCCACCAACACCACGCTCGCCCGGGATGCCGTGAAGGGCCAGAAACACAGCGAGGAAGCCGGTGGTTTGAGTGGCGCGCCGGTGCTTGAGATGAGCAACCGCGTCATCACCCAATTGCGCGCCGCATTGGGCACGGGCTTTCCCATCATTGGCGTGGGCGGCATCATGAGTGCGGCCGATGCCGTGAGCAAAATCAGGGCTGGCGCCGACGTGGTGCAGATTTACACGGGCTTGATCTATCAGGGGCCGGACCTGGTGAAAAGCGCCGCACTGGCGATCAAGAAAAGTCGGTCGTCCGTCGGATGACTGATTTACAAGCTGTTGGCATTGACGAAAGACGGGAAGCCGCAGGACCCCAAAAAACCAGCCGGTTACTGCCACTTCAACAGCGTTTTTTCCAACCGTGTCATGCCACGCGTTACCAGCATCCCCAGCATTGACAGCAGTACCAGCAAGCCCATCACGCCGTTCATGTCAAAGGTGGCCTGCAAGTACGCCAGGGTCTGCCCGAGCCCATGCTCCGCCGCAATGATTTCTGCGCCAACCACGCCCAGCATTGAAAAGATCAGCGCCAGCCTCAGTCCCGAGAAAATCACCGGCACCGCGCCCGGCAACGTCACCTTGAAGAACACCTGTTTGGGAGTCGCGCCGAGCGAGCGGGACAAGGTCACCAAATCCATGTTGACACCCCGGATTCCCGCGACAGTGTTGGCCAAAACAATGAAGAACGACAGACTGGTGCCCACCGCAATTTTGGAGCCGATGCCCAGCCCGAACCACAGCAGGAACAAAGGTGCCAGTGCAAACCGGGGCATCGCGTTCAAGACCATCAGGTAGGGATCCATGGCCTTTTCCACCTTGGGAAACATCACAAACATCAGCCCCAGCGTCAATGCCGCAGAGCTGCCAAGCAAGAACGAAATGACGGTGCCGGTGATTGTGTAGCCCAGTTCCAGCCATAATTTCTTGTTGCCAAAGAATCCTTGCCAAAGGTAATTGGCAATGCCGGTGGGCTGGCCAAAGAAGGTGGCCGGCAGCCACTCCTTGCGCATGGTGATCTCCCACAGCAGCAAAAATGCCGTGATGCACACCAGGTGCGTCAGAACCGTGCGGGTTTGGGGTCGCATCATGTCATTGCCTCGGCGTTGCTGCCCAGGCCCTCTTCCAGCTTGGCCCACACCTGGGCATAGATATCCAGGAAGTGGCGGTCTTTTTGCAGGGCGCGCACCTTGCGCGGGCGCTCAAGGTCAATTTTCATGTCGGCAATGAACCGGCCGGGCCGCGCACTCATCACCAAAACACGGTCCGACAGGGCCACAGCCTCAGCCAGATCGTGCGTGATGAAAACCACGGTGCGCTTGTGTTCGCTCCAAAGCTCCAGCAGCAGGTCTTCGAGTTGCAGCTTGGTTTGTGCGTCCAACGCGCCAAACGGCTCGTCCATCAGCATCACGGGGGAATCGAGGCAAAACGTGCGGGCCAAAGCGCAGCGCTGGCGCATGCCATGGGACAACATTTTGGGAAAGTGGTTCTCAAACCCCTTGAGGCCAACGCGCTCCAGCAGCGCGCAGGCTTTGTCGCGCCGCGTGGCTTCATCCACACCCCTGACTTCCATGCCGTAACTGGCATTCTCCAGCGCCACCCGCCAGGGCAGCAGGCTGTCGCGCGCGAGCATGTAAGCCACGTCCGGGTTGCCAACCACCGGCTGCTTTCCCAGCATGGTAATTTTGCCGCTTTCCAGTGGCACCAAACCTGTCAGCAGGTTCAATACCGTGGTCTTGCCACAGCCGCTTGGCCCGACAATGGAGACAAACTCGCCCTCAGCAATGTCTACGCTGACATTGTCAACGGCAAGCACATCACCAAAGCGGACTGTCAGGTTCTGGATCGATATCGCAGTTTTTGACATACGCACCCGGGCTCAGGGTGCTTTGTCATAAATCAGGTCAGAAATGGCTGGCATTTTGTCGATCATTTTCACGGCCAGCAGCAGGTCAAGCTCGGCCTGAATGGCTTTACGATTGATCGCAGCAATGTAGGCCTTGCCTTGAATGGCAGCGCGCATCACTTGAATCAGGACTTCGTCACCTTTGGGCATGTCAAACTTGAAATAGCTGAAGCAAATTTTCATGACTTCATCAAAATTGGCGGGCGCGTTGATGAAGGCCTCGGCGTCCTTGACCGCCTTGATCAGCGCTTCAATCACGTGCGGGTTTTTATCAATGTATTCCTGGGTGAAAACCATGCCGCTGCCTCCGCCATTGGTGGCAAACATCTCGGCGGGTTGGGTGTCTGTAGAAGCCGTCCAGATGCGCTTGCAGGTTTTAAGCACATCACACATGGCACCGGTCGGCTCAAACAGCATCAGGGTATCAACCTGCTTGGATACCAGCGCGCCATAGGCGGTGTTGGGCGCACCCACCGCAACATAGGTTACATCTTCGGGTTTCATGCCAGCCTTTTGCAGCATCCAGTTTGAAAGCAGCTCAGCCTGCGACCCCCGCGCACTGACACCCATCTTCTTGCCTTTGAGATCCTGCATGAATGCCGGAAAACCCTTGCCAGCGTTAGGCATATCAACCGTATTGCCGGCGGTCAGGATCAGGGTATTCACAGCTGCTCCGCCCACCACCATTTTCATCTTGGCGCCTTTCTGGATGGCGCTGTTCATGACCGCCGTAGGGCCAAAAAAGGAGTCGATGCTTTTGGCCAGCATGGCTTGTGCGGCCAAAGTAGGCGCGGGAATCATCTGCAATTCGCACTTGATGCCGTACTTTTCGCAGTACCCCTTGCTGATCGCTACCCGCAGCAGCATATTGCCAGTACCGGGGTAATCCTGGAGTTTGACGCTCTCGCCTTTACCTTGGGCGTGTACAGGAATGAAGGACGCCAGGCAGAGGGCCACTAGCCCCGCAACGGCCATTTTGATGAACGTTCTGATCATTTTTGTGTCTCCTCAAAGGAATGATTGTTTTTGCGGTGAAACTCACTTGGGTTCTCTGCCGATTTTTAGGGCGAAATTCAAGCCGGGTCAATGCTGTTTTCCCCAATGTGCCTGACAGGACACTGCGGCTCACAACGCACGCGGATCAACAGCCATAAGCATCTCCACCAAGGCACGCAGGCTGGCCTTCAAGGCATCGGCACCGGGATGCATGGCCAGAGTCTGTTCGTCCATGTAAAGCTTGCGGTTGATTTCAACTTGAAGGCTGTGGCGGTGGTTTGCAGGGTCGCTGTAGCGCCTTACCAGTTCGACGCCTTTGTAAGGATGGTTGTAGGCGACGCTGTAACCCCGGTCGCGAAGCAGGTCACAGACCATTTTTGACAACGGCAAACAGGCGGTTGTGCCGTCACGGTCTCCAATGACAAAGTCAGCATGCGCCTCGCCAGGAAACTCGGTCGCATGGCTGGAGGCAACCGCGGGCATGGAGTGGCAGTTGATATGGATGGAGTAGCAGTGCTGCCCGTGCGCCGTGTCGATGGCCTCTGCAACTGCCGCGTGGTAGGGCCGCCAGCAGTTGTTGATGCGGGCGCGAACCTCTGCCACTGTCAAAGCCCGCCGGTAAATGGGCAGGCCATCGTCAGTCGTGCGCCAGATCAGGCCCTTCCCCAAACGCACTTTCTTGAGCGCACCGGGTTCGGTCGTTACCGGGTCCGGCCAAGCCTCTTCAAACAGCGTGACATCAACATCGGTGGTGTTGCGGTTGGCGTCCAGGTAGCTGCGAGGAAACAGCGCTTCGATCCAGGTCACGCCCAGCCCTGTCGCAAAGTTGTAAAGCTTCTCGACGTGCGTGTCTTCGGCCCGGCGCAACACCGCCAACTCGCTGGCGTAGCCAAAATCTGCAGGGTAGTCGATGCCACTGTGCGGCGAGTCAAGGACCAGCGGCGTGTTGCCCGGCACGTGATGCACGGGGGCAGCGAATGGTGAAAAGATCATTGGCCTATTGTGACGCCTGGACTCGGACGACAAACTTCAATGGATCCGAATAAATGAATACCACTCAGTAGCCAGTCATGGTACACTTTTCGAGATCAGCAATTTATTTTCGAATTTTCGAAACTACCAGTAAACATTTCCGAGAAATCGACTTATGGCAGAAAGACCTCGAGTCGGGGTGATTGGCAGCACAGCTATTGCGCCCCGATCCCCCGGAAACACCCCGTTGGAGGCCAATGCCGATGCTCGCATGTGCCGAACTGGCGCAGGCTCCGCCGAGGCAATGAAGCGGATCATCGGCAACGCGTTGCTTCCCAACGTGCGCAAGGCAAATGAGCGATGCGCAGCGACCTGAAGCTGTCAGCCGCAGCGGCCGGCCATCAGGTCGATGCTCATGCCGGTGGCACCGCGACCTCGGTCGAGCGGGTCGTCGCCGGCCTTGAGTCTCTGATCATTGATGC
>JANMCB010000214.1:0-24897 GCA_031360805.1 Rhodoferax sp. | reverse complement strand
CCGCGCGATTGCGTTGGTGCCGGCCTGCGCCGGGTTAGCGGCCAGTTGCGCGGCGGTCAGGCCCACCGGGTCCTGCGCCAGTGGCATGTCAAACTGGTTGAACACGACATTGACGCGGGTTCGATCGGTGGGCTCAAACGTCAATTTTCCGTTGAACTGCTTGCGTTCGGTGCGGCTGTTGTTCCGAAATCCGTCGGTGCTGAACACGGCGTAGTCGGCAACCAGCCCCAGGCCACCAATGCGCCCGGCATATTGAACATCAGCACGGCGCAGGCCAAACGAGCCCAAGTAATATTGCGCACCAATCTCCGGCACTTCGGGCGCGTCGCGCGTGAAGGCCTGGATCACTCCGCCGGATGAGTTGCCGTAGAGCAGTGCCAGCGGCCCGCGCAGAACTTCCAGACGCTCAGTCGAGGTCAGGCTGATTGACGAGCCCTGACCCTGTCCATCCGGTGTGGTGGCGGGAATGCCATCCACCAAGAGGCGGATGCCGCGAATGCCAAAGGCGGACCGGGCACCAAATCCGCGAATCGACACCTGCAAATCCTGCGCGTAGTTTTGCCGGTTCAGAATGGTCAGGCCGGGCACCCGGTTGAGCGACTCCGACAAATTCACCTGCGGCCCCGCGGACTCAATGGCGTCGCGGTCAACCGCTGAAATCGACGCTGGGACATCGAAACTGCGCTGGGCGGCGCGCGAGGCCGATACCACCACGTCGGGCAGCGCTTGCGCGTAAAGCCCGCCAGCACCGCTTGATGTCAAAGCAATCACTAAAAGGGTCTTGGGGGGGAAGGGGAAAATCTTGCGTGCCATTGCTGCCTCCATTTTTCGAAATATCAACTTATTGAACCACGAAATTTTGAGCAGGCAGAGCGATTAGGGTTTATCCCTGTGCCAATTTGAGAAATCTAGATGATGTGCCCGGCTACATACCAACGTCATTGCACGCCATGTCAGAATCACTTCCTGGCGTTGAATCGATGTCTCTTCCTAGTTGACGCATCAACGCCAGATTAACCACAAAAGGAGATAGCGGTGATTCAATTTAAGAAGCAATTTGCGCTTGCAGGAATTTGTGCGGCAATCATGGGGCTTTCAAGCGGGCTGGCGTTGGCACAAGTTGCGCCGGCCAATTTAGACAAACTCAAGCAAATGAAGGTCGCAACGACCGACTTGAACATTCCGGTAGTCCCCCAAACCGGGCCGAATGCGGATGCCATCAAAGAAAATTTGAAGCGCGTGAAAATGCCACCGGGCTTTAAGATTTCGCTGTACGCCGTTGTGCCTGATGCACGCCACATGGCTGTCGCGCCCAGCACCAACATGCTGTTTGTAAGCACACGCAAAACCACGGTGTGGGCCGTCACCAACCGCAACAGCGGGCCGGCGGCGACCGAGGTGAAGTCCTTTGCGCCTTCGCTCAAATTCACCAATCCCAATGGCGTGTGCTGGACCAAAGACGGCTTCCTGATCGTCGCCGAGCACAACCGCATTCTCAATTTCCCAGCCGCAGAGTTCTTCTATGAAGGCCCCGATGTGGCGGTGATCGAGGTGGTCGGCCAAGGCAAGCTGATCCCTGTGGAGGAAGAGAGCTACAACCATGGCGCACGCGTCTGCCGTGTGGGCGCTGACGGCATGCTGTATGTGTCGTTGGGCCAGCCGCATAACGTGCAGCCGCGCGACAAACTCAAACTGTACAACGAGGTGGGCATTGGCGGCATGGTGCGCATGAACGCCTTCGACGGCAGCAAGCGCGAGGTGTATGCCACCGGCATTCGTAACTCGGTGGGCCATGACTTCAACCCCAAGGACGGCACGTTGTGGTTTACTGATAACCAGACCGATGGCATGGGCGACGACATCCCTGCAGGTGAGATCAACCGAATCACCAAGGCGGGCCAGTTCTTTGGCTATCCCTGGATTCAGGGCAAAACCCGTATCACCGATCACGGCTACGACAAGGATCCACTGCCGTCCAACGTGACCAACCCAGAGGTGTACACGGAAGCCCACGCCGCTGATTTGGGCATGGTGTTCTACACCGGCAAGAAGTTTCCTGCCAAGTACCAGGGCGGCATCTTCTCGGCACAGCATGGATCCTGGAACCGCACCAACCCGATTGGTGCACGCATCATGTTCACCAGCATGAAGCCTGACGGCACTGCCGACAAGACCGAAGTCTTTGCAGATGGCTGGTTGAACCCAGAAACGCGCCAATACAGCGGCCGCCCAGTGGACGTGGCAAACTTGCCCGATGGCTCGATACTGGTGTCAGACGACTTTGCCGGGGCGCTGTACCGCATTGAGTACACGGGCAACTAAGCTAAGCGCTTAACCGTCAACCTGCGGCGGGCCAGAGCTGATGTTCTGGCCCGCCGTTTTTTTTGAAAGCATTCACTTATGTTGATTCACCGCTTGATTCACAGCTTCAGCGCTGTGGCAGCACTGGCCTTGTGCTCGCCTGCCAGCGTACACGCGCGCGACCCCGTCGCCGGCCAGAAAGCCGCCCAGGCCTGTGCCGTATGCCACGGCCCGCAAGGCATCAGCCAAATCCCCAATGCGCCGCATCTGGCCGGCCAGCCAGCACTGTATGTGGCGGAGCAGCTTAAAAATTACCGCAGTGGAAAACGACCCAACGAGGTGATGGCGGTGATGGCCAAACCGCTCTCAGATCAGGAGATTGACGACATTGCCGCGTGGTACGCATCGATTCAGATTTCCGTCACAATCAAGTGACACTTTTGAACCAACCGCGTACCGCAGGAAACCTCAATGATCGTCGAGCGCATCTGGACTGGCAACGCCTACCGAAATTTCAATTACCTGATAGCCTGCCCAGAGACCGGCGAGGCGCTGGCCATCGACCCGTTGGATTCAGAGAAAACGCTGGCAACTGCCAAAGCCAAAGGATGGCAGATCACGCAGATTCTCAACACACACGAGCACCACGACCATACTGGCGGGAACGACACTGTGGTGGCTGCAACCGGGGCGAAGGTGATTGCGCACCACAAAGCGGGCGGCAAGATACCGGGCATGAAACGGGGGGTTCAAGCGGGTGACATCATTCAGGTTGGCAAGACCGTGGAGCTGGAATGCCTTGACACGCCCGGGCACACCCTTTGCCACATCTGCCTGCGCTCCCACACCGAACAGCCGGCGCTTTTTTCGGGCGATACGCTGTTCAACGCCGGTGCTGGAAACGTCCACAATGGCGGCAGCGTGCATGAACTGTATGCAACCTTCGCAGAGCAACTGTCCAAGCTGCCCGACAACACTCTGGTCTATCCGGGGCACGACTACATTGAGACCAACCTGAAATTCACGCTGGCGCGTGAGCCGGACAACGCAGCGGCAAGCGCACTGCTGGCAGGCGTTGCCGGACATGATCCGGCCCGCTCTGTCGTCACCACCTTGGGGCAGGAAAAGGAACACAACACGTTTTTCCGGTTGGCCAGCCCAACCGTAATCGCCAAGCTGCGCGAAAGCTTTCCTGAACTCAGCGCGGTGCCGGACGCCAAAACCGTGTTCATGAAGCTCAGGGAGCTTCGCAACACCTGGTAGTCACGGGGTATTTACTTGGCAATCGCGCTCAGCGCTCAGCCAGGTAATGCTGGGTCGTCACGGGCACGCCTTCAAGTTGATACGCACGTACCTGTGCTTCAAGCTCCTGATCTGCCAGCGTCGTGCGGGCACGCTGGTGCAGATAACCCGCCCACGAGTTCACGATGAACCGCTCGACGAAGCGTGAAGGGTCCGCCAGATCGCTGTACGCACGCCAAAAGGTCGCGCCGTCGCGCCTGCGTGGTGCACGCAAGTGGCTGATGGCTTCCAGAAATTCAGCATTTTTTGCGACATCAATGCGGTAAGCGATTTCAACCGCAACCGGACCGGCTTCCGGGGCCGGTTCATTGGTGATGAACAGCAACTCATCACCGGGTATGGCCTGGGTCACGTCCTGCATGTCACCCATTCGCAGAGGAAAAGGCTTGGCCAGCAGCAGTCCTGACATCATGGCAACAGCCGCTGCTGACAACGCGAACGGAAGGCCTATCAGGTCCGACACGGCACCCCACAGCGCCGATCCCAGTGCCAGTGAGCCCAGGGCACTGATGGTATGCATGGCGACTGCGCGTGCACGAACCCAGGGCGGTACGCTGGTTTGCGTGGCCGTGTTGAAGGTCGACATCACCGAGCTCCAGGCCGCCCCGCCGAAAAACAATGCGACATAGACCACGATGGCCCACTTGGCGAAGGCGGAAATCAACATCGCCGCAGCAAACATGACACAACAGCCAGCCACCAGACGCTCCAGGCCCACCCTCGCCCGCACACGGCCAATCACCAGGCCGGCTGCCACTGCGCCCGCGCCCAGGCAACCCATCAACAGGCCAAACCCGGCGGCGCCCAGTCCAAGCTGGCGCTGCCCGATGACCGGCAACAAAGCCCACAATGCCGAACCTGCCACCGCGAACGCCATCGTGCGCACCAGTTGGGCCAGCACGGTGTGGGAGTGCCAGGCAAACCGCAACGCGCTGAGCATGCCGCCCCAGAGCCGCTCGGGCGGCAGGCGGGAAGGTGGATGGGCCTTGGGTGGCCACAGCCGAATGGCCTGAATCATGACCAGCGTGCTGACGACGGCGATAGCAAAGTTCCAGGAACCGCCCGCCAAAGCGTACACCCCACCGGCGAGGGTTGGCCCCAGCGCACGGGCAGCGTTGTAGGCGATGGAAACGACGGTGATGGCCTGGGGCAACTCGTCACGCGGAATGGAATCGCTCACTGTTGAATTCCAGGCGGGTGACAGCAAGGCGGTGCAGCACCCAGAGACAAAGATCAAAAACAGCACTGTTGCCGGGCCCGCCAAGCCAGCGAGAAGCAACATGGTCAGCAAAGTACCGGTGGCCGCCTGAACCACCAGCGCGACAAGGATCAGGCGCCGTCGGTCCGTCAAGTCCGCCCACACCCCGGCTGGCAGCGACAGCAGGAACATTGGCAGAAACACAGCCGTTTGCACCAGCGCCGCCAAAAACGACGAGCCGGTCAACTCAACCATCATCCAGGCGGCTGCCATGGCCTGCATGGCGTTGCCAATGAAATACACACCGCCACTGAGCCACAGCGCCCTAAACTGGCGGTGGCGCAAGGCGTACCAGATGCTGGGGGCTACTTGAGCCATTTCTGCATAAACTGGGCCTGCCCCGAGGTTGAGGCGAGCTGGTAGCCTGCGAAGCCGAAGCGTTGGTAGACGCGCATCGCGCCCAGGTTGCCCTGCAGCACTTCAAGCGTCAACTTGCAGGCACCGCGGTCGCGCGCCAGCGTCTCGCAGAAACTCAGCATTTTGGCGGCGATCCCCTGGCTGCGGTAGCCGGGCAGCACGACAACATCATGCACGTTGACCAAAGGCTTGCAGGCAAAGGTTGAAAAGCCTTCGATGCAGTTGACCAGACCCACTGGCGTGTTACCCACAGCAGCCAACACGCTGAACGCCTGAGGCCTGGCGGCAAGGCTCGTCACCAGGTTGGTCTTGGCAAAGTCACTCAAGCCTTCGCCGCCTCCCATGGGGTCTTTGGCGTAGGCATCGAGCAGGCTGACCAGCGCAGCGCCGTGCGTTAGGTTGGCGTAATCGACCTGATAAATTGTGAACTGATCGGCGACTTGATCGATGGGCTGGCCGGTAACCTCAGATGCAACAGGTTTTACGCCGCTGGAACTCACGTCTGCACCTCCACTTGAAGGCAGTCGGCAATCCTTTGCGCACAGGCTTTTGCCTGCGCCGCATCGCGAGCCTCCACCATGACGCGCACCAGGGGTTCCGTGCCACTGGCACGAATCAGCACCCGGCCCGTCCCGTTAAGTTCAGTCTCAACCGCCTTGGTCTCAGTGGCCAATTTTGGGTTGGCCTTCCAGTCCTGCCCCGGCGTAAGACGCACGTTGATCAAAATCTGCGGGAACAGCGTGACATCGGCCAACAGCTGGGCCAGCGTCTGGCCACTGCGGATACAAGCCTGCAGCACCTGCAAAGCTGACACCAGACCGTCGCCGGTGGTGTGTTTGTCCAGAGCCAACAGGTGGCCGGAGCCTTCGCCGCCCAACAACCAGCCACGTTGTTCCATCTCTTCGAGCACATAGCGGTCGCCAACTTTGGCACGCACCAGCGCAACGCCTTTGGCTTTCAGGGCCAGTTCAACCGCCATGTTGGTCATCAGCGTGCCCACCACGCCGGGCACGGCGTCGCCGGCGCGCTGGCTGCCCGCCTTGCCGCCCCGGGACAGACGCTCTTTGACCATCAGGTACAAAATTTCGTCGCCATTGAAGAGCCGTCCGTCCGCGTCCACAACCTGAAGGCGGTCCGCATCACCATCCAGCGCAATGCCAAAGTCGGCCTGGTGCAGCTTGACCGCATCGACCAGCGCCTGCGGGTGCGTTGCGCCAACGCCCAGGTTGATGTTCAGACCGTCTGGTGCGCAGCCGATGGCGATCACCTCGGCGCCCAGTTCATGAAACACCTTGGGCGCCACCTGATACGCAGCGCCATGCGCTCCGTCCACCACGATCTTGATTCCCTTGAGCGTCAGATTCACCGGGAAAGTGCTTTTGCAGAATTCAATGTAGCGCCCTGGGGCGTCATCCATCCTGCGGGCGCGTCCCAGGTTGACAGAATCGGCCCATACCGGCGCCTGGTCCATCGCTGCCTCGACAGCAAGCTCCCAGGCGTCGGGCAATTTGGTCCCTTGCGCACTGAAAAACTTGATGCCGTTGTCTTCAAAAGGGTTGTGGCTGGCGCTGATCACCACGCCCAGTGACGCCCTCTGTGCGCGGGTCAGGTAGGCGACGCCGGGCGTTGGCAGTGGGCCGAGCAAAACCACATCAACACCGGCCGAGTTGAAGCCGCTTTCCAGTGCACTCTCCAGCATGTAGCCCGATATGCGGGTGTCTTTGCCGATCAACACGGTGGGCCGCGACTCTGTCTGCTTCAGTACCCGTCCCACTGCATGGGCGAGCCGCAGAACGAAATCCGGCGTGATCGGACTTTGCCCCACTGTGCCGCGAATGCCGTCGGTGCCAAAGTATTTTCTTGTCATCTTGTTTTCACTGCCTTTGCGGCATCTCCGTCTGGTTTTCTGGATTTCCATGAACTGCTCTGGCTGAGCGTCGCGGCGTCTACCGCATTGCTGGTCCACCAGGCTCACCACCTGCCGAACCCTCATGCGCGCGCCGCAGCACCGTCAGCGCCTGCACCGTCTCCCGCACGTCATGCACGCGCACCATACTGGCGCCGCGCTGCACCGCCAGCAATGCCGCCGTCACACTGGGAACCATTCGATCACGAACGTCCAGTGACGCGATGCTGGAAAGCGACGTACTGGTCGCCTGCGCGAGCGACGATTTTCGCGACCATCCCACCAGCAGCGGATAGCCTGCAGCCAGCAATTCTCGCTGACGGGACAGCAATTCAAAGTTCTGTTGCACGGTTTTTCCAAATCCAATGCCTGGGTCAACGACGATGCGTGCTGGGTCAACCCCCAGCGAACGAAGCTGCTGCGCGACCTGCGCCCAAAACGCAAGTATCTGCACCACCACATCGCCCTGCATGGGCTGAACCTGCATGCTTTGCGGATCACGGTGCATGTGCATTACACATAAACCGCAATCGGGATGATCACGCATGACCTGCAGGGCTGATTTCGCATTCGGGGCTTCCCCCTGCCCTTGCAGCGCACGAATGTCGTTGATGATGTCAGCCCCCAAGTCCAGCACGGCCTGCATGACTTCCGGTTTGTAGGTGTCAACTGAAACCGGAACTCCCAAAGAAACAGCACCCGCCACAACAGGCAACACCCGCGCCAGTTCCTCGTCCAGAGGCAATGGCAATGCCCCGGGGCGGGACGACTCGCCACCGATGTCCAGAATGTCGGCGCCGGCACTGAGCAGCGCTTCGCAATGCGCCAACGCTGCCTGGGTTGACTTGAACTCGCCACCGTCCGAAAAAGAGTCAGGCGTCACGTTGACAATGCCCATCACCTTGGGGCTGGACAGATCTATTTTGAATCGGGTGGTTTGCCAGATCATGAAAGTTTGTATCGAGCGTTAAAAAGGAATTTATGGCCGGGAAACATCGGCAAGCCGGCGAATGCAAAAATTTTCTTGCCGGCTTGCCACCACGAAAAGCAGCCGCGCAGAAAAAAAGGGGCCACAAGCCCCTTTTTTGATGATTATTGCCGCTTTCAAGCCGCCGTTGGTGCGGGATTGGCCGTCACAACCGGTGTGCCGCCCGAGCCGTCGCCTTGATTGGGCGGTGTACGAGGGGTCCAGTCTTTCGGAGGACGCGGGTCCTTGCCGGCCATGATGTCCTGAATCTGCTCCCGGTCAATGGTCTCCCATTTCATCAGCGCCTCAGTCATGGCTTCAATCTTGTCGCGGCTGGTTTCCAGAATTTTTTGCGACACGGCATATTGCTCGTCAAGAATCCGGCGAATTTCGCCATCGACCTTTTGCTGCGTGTTCTCGCTGATGCTGGTGGTCTTGGTGACACTGCGCCCCAGGAACACTTCACCTTCGTTCTCTGCATAGACCATCGGGCCCATCAGGTCACTCATGCCGTACCGGGTGACCATGTCACGCGCAATTTTGGTGGCACGCTCGTAATCGTTGGAGGCACCAGTCGATATTTTCTTGACGAACAGGTCCTCCGCAATGCGCCCGCCAAACAGAATGCTGATTTCATTGAGCATCTGGTCAAAATAAAGGCTGTACTTGTCGCGCTCCGGCAATTGCCAGGTCACGCCCAAGGCGCGACCGCGCGGAATGATGGTGACCTTGTGCACCGGGTCAGTGCCATGCAGCGTTTCGGCCACCACGGCGTGCCCCGACTCATGGTAGGCGGTGGCGCGCTTGTCTTCCTCGGTCATGACCATGCTCTTGCGCTCAGGTCCGAGGTAGATCTTGTCTTTGGCCTTTTCAAAGTCCTGCATCTCCACCACACGGGCGTTGCGCCGTGCTGCCATCAATGCGGCTTCGTTGCACAGGTTGGCAAGGTCAGCGCCCGACATTCCGGGCGTACCGCGTGCAATCACGCTCGGGTTCACGTCCTGGCCCAATGGCACCTTGCGCATGTGAACGTTCAAAATTTGCTCGCGACCCCGGATGTCGGGCAGCGTCACATACACCTGGCGGTCAAATCGGCCAGGGCGCAGCAATGCGGCATCCAGAATGTCAGGGCGGTTGGTGGCAGCCACCACAATCACGCCGACATTGGTCTCAAAACCGTCCATCTCGACCAGCATCTGGTTCAGCGTCTGTTCGCGCTCGTCGTTGCCACCGCCCAGGCCTGCGCCACGCTGGCGGCCCACGGCATCAATCTCGTCGATAAATATGATGCACGGTGCGTTTTTCTTCGCGTTGTCAAACATGTCGCGTACCCGGGCTGCGCCCACGCCGACGAACATCTCGACAAAATCTGAGCCTGAAATCGAAAAGAACGGCACGTTGGCTTCGCCGGCAATGCCTTTTGCGAGCAAGGTTTTACCGGTGCCCGGAGGCCCAACCAGCAACAAACCTCGGGGAATGCGCCCGCCAAGCTTCTGGAATTTGGCCGGGTCTTTCAGAAAATCGACCACCTCCTTGACCTCCTCCTTGGCTTCGTCGCAGCCTGCCACGTCGGCAAAGGTGATCTGATTGGTGTTTTCGTCCATCATGCGGGCTTTGCTCTTGCCGAAGCTGAACGCCCCGCCTTTGCCGCCGCCCTGCATTTGGCGCATGAAGTACACCCACACGCCAATCAACAGCAGCATCGGGCCCCAGCTCACCAGCAGTGTCATCAAAAGCGAGCCTTCTTCGCGCGCCTTGACATCAAATTTCACACCGTTGGCGATCAGGTCGCCGACCAGGCCGCGATCAAGGTAAGTGGCAGTCACGCGCACCTTGCGGTCGTCGTTGGTGACGGCCAGAATCTCCGTGCCGCCCTGGCCCTCCTGGATGACCGCGCTCTTGATGCGTTTGCCGCGCACTTCTTCCAGGAAGTCGGAGTAACCGACGTAGCCCGCGCCCGCAGCGCTGCGGGTATCGAACTGTTTAAACACGGTGAAAAGCACAAGTGCAATCACCAGCCAGACGGCAATTTTAGAAAACCACTGATTATTCAAACGGGGCTCCAGTGCGGACGCAGAAATGAGGACAAGGCATACTTGCGACCCATTTT
Organism: Rhodoferax sp.; assembly: GCA_031360805.1. Lineage (GTDB taxonomy): Bacteria > Pseudomonadota > Gammaproteobacteria > Burkholderiales > Burkholderiaceae_C > JANYCG01. The sequence goes on along the minus strand of JANMCB010000214.1, from coordinate 14,696 downwards.
AGGCGTTTCAAGGCTTGAATCCCGGCAAATTGCACCTATCAGCCACAGCAGTAACAAGGGATTTCAGGTGTTTCGTCTCGAATCAACCGTATTAATCGCTGATTCAGGTGCCTTTAAGGCCAACGCCCACCAGAAAGGTTTCGGTCGACTTGTCCCGAGAGGCTTTGGGTTTGACCGGTTTGACAGCCTTGAACGTCGCCTTGAACAGCTTCACCAGGTCGTCATAGCCACTGCCGTGAAACACCTTGGCAACCAGCGTGCCCTGCGGTTTCATGTGCTGTTTGCAAAAATCGATGGCCAGCTCGATTAAATGCTCCACCCTGGCGGCGTCTGCCGAATGAATGCCCGACAGGTTGGGCGCCATGTCCGACACCACCACGTCGGCCAGACGCCCGCCCATCAGCGCGGCCAGCTTGGCCAGCACTTCGTCTTCCCGGATGTCACCTTGCAAAAACACCACGCTGTCGACCGGCTCCATCGGCAGAATGTCCATGGCGATGATGCTGCCGTTGAGTTCACCGGACCCGCCCGTGCCACCGGCCTCACCGGCGCTGGTCCGCATGCTCATTTTTCGGCGCAGGTACTGGCTCCAGGCACCTGGCGTGGAGCCCAAGTCCACCACCAGTTGGCCCGGCTTGATGAGTTTTAACGACTCGTCGATCTCTTTGAGCTTGTAAGCCGCTCGGGCGCGGTAGCCCTCGTGCTTGGCGAGCCGGACATAGGGGTCATTGACGTGGTCGTTGATCCACGCCCGGTTGACCTTGCTGCCTTTGCCGCCGCTGCTGCCTGTTTTAACGTCTTTGCTTGCCATTCAGACCGATAATAGCGTCATGCCCCAGATACAACTCAACTCCGCCGACCGCAAAGACCACCGTGCCGCAGCCCATCACCTGGATCCGGTCGTCATGATTGGCGGTGACGGCCTGACCGATGCCGTCAAAAAAGAAACCGAGCAGGCCCTCAATGCCCATGGCTTGATCAAGGTGCGGGTGTTTTCAGATGACCGCGCCGCGCGCGAACTCATGTTCCAGACGCTGGCCGAAGAGCTCGGCGCCGCGCCTATCCAGCACATCGGCAAACTGCTGGTGCTGTGGCGCCCGATCCCTGAAAAAGAGCGCGCCGAAAAGGACGAAGACCGCATGCCCGGTCCACGTGACTTCAAGGTGCTGAAGTACAGCAAGCGCGGCGGCCAGCGCCCTGAAGTCAAAACACTTCGCGTGCTGGGTAACCAGCGACTGACTCAGGGCGGCGAGGTCAAACGCGCCAAGCCCAAGCAGGTCAGCATCAAAAAGCGCAGTCAGACGTAAGAGACCTTTACCACCTCATAGTGGCGGATGCCGCCCGGCGCCTGCACTTCGGCCGTGTCACCCTCCAGCTTGCCAATCAGCGCGCGGGCAATTGGTGAGCCGATGTTGATGAGCCCCAGCTTCAGGTCGGCTTCGTCTTCACCTACGATCTGGTACTTCACCATCGCGCCCGAGTTTTCGTCTTCCAGTTCGACCGTCGCGCCAAACACCACTTTGCCGTCGGCGTGCAAGTCAGCCGGGTCGATGATCTGGCAGGCCGACAGCTTGCCCTCGATCTCCTGAATGCGCCCTTCGATAAACCCCTGGCGGTCCTTGGCGGCCTCGTACTCGGCGTTTTCGCTCAAATCGCCCTGCGCGCGGGCCTCGGCAATCGCGCCAATGACCCACGGGCGCTCCACAGTCTTGAGCTTGTGCAACTCGGCCTTGAGCTTTTCGGAGCCTCGTTTGGTAATGGGAATGGTGGCCATAGAAAGTCAAAAATATCGTTGTTCAAAAGGTATGGGACAGAGCAGCAATGAAGCCGGTCTGTCCCAGTGGAAGGGATTGATTATCCCGGAAAAAGGCGGATTTCTGCGACAGTGAACGGGATTGCTTTTACTATATAAATAGTAGCAAACTTTTTATATTACACGAGGGCTATAGGCATATTTTATCGTTTTTTTGTCAATTTACACAGCCAAAACATCAAAAATTAACCTGGAAGTTAATTTCTAGATCGAAAACGATGCCAATTCATGGCGCCTCAACCGGGCCGTCATCTGGTTTGGGCAGCTCGCGCATGCTGCGAATCACCGGGTGACGCCAGGCCCACAGCGCGACCAACAGCGTGCCTGCGCCGCCAAAACCCAGGGCGTAGCGAAGACCCCAATACTCCCCCAAAAAACCACCCCACAGCGCGCCGGGGCCGGCGGGGATCAGGATCAACCAGCGCATGGTGCTGGTCATGCGGCCCAAGAGAGGCGCGGGCGTGACGGCCTGGCGAAGTGACAGGAAGTTGATGAACATCAGCGTGGCGCCGGTGGACAAAAGCAGCAACATGACGACAAATGACGCCACACCCCACGGGCCAGCCGACGCAAAAGACAATTGCAGCCACCCGGCGCCAGTCAGAGCAATGCCCAGCACCAGGCACGGCCCCGGACCCACGCGCCTGGAAATCCGGTTGCCAAAGATGCTAGCCGCGACTGTGCCAAAACCCAGGGCGGTGTAGCTCAGGCCGACCTGGTGGTCGCTCAAACCCAGTGTGCGCACCGCAAACAGGATCTGCGCCACCAGCGCCGAATTGATGAAAAACTGCCAGACACCCACCACCAGGGCCAGGCTGGGCAGCAACTTTTGGTAGCGCACGAAGTGAAGGCCCTCCTTCAGGTCGCGCCAAAAATGGGGCTCTGCATTTTTGTTCGGCACCTCCACCACCCGCACGCCACGCAAAATGACGACGCTGGTCAACAGCAAAAAGGCATCGGCCAACAGCGCGTAGGGGGCACCCACCAATTTAATGAGCAACCCCGCGACACCCGGCCCGGCCACCTCTGCACCTGAGGTTGCCAGGGAGTTTTTGGCATGCGCCTCCACCAGGCGCTCGCGTGGCACCACCTGGGTCAGCACAATTTGCGCTGCAGCGCCTGCCGTGACGAACACGCAGCCGATCACAAAACCCACGGCGTACAGGTAACCCATGCTCAAGGCGCCCATCGCCCACATGACGGGAATACTCGTCAACACCACGGCAATCACCAGTTCACCGGCGATATACACCGGCAGCTTGCGCACCCGGTCCAGCCACACCCCCGACGGCAGTGACAGCAGCACAAACGGCAGGATCTCCATGGTGGTGAGAAACCCCATTTGAGTGGGCGAGGCATGCAGCAAAACGGCTGCCGTCAACGGCAGGGCCAGCATGGTGATCTGTTGGCCGAAAGAGCTGATCAGGATCGAGAGCCAGAGCCTGCGGTAGACGGCGTCGCGCAGCAGGTCGTTCGCAGGCAGATTGAACAGGTTGGTAAACACGCTTCGCAGTTTACTTTCTACGCCGCAACCAAACCACGCGACCGAATCTTTCGCAATTGAGATGGAATCAAACCACCAGACAGGCGACCTGGGTTTGGCGGTTCAATGGACGCAGCGCGGGCGTTTGCTCAGCACACCGCCCCTCGACCAGCGGGCAGCGCGTTCTGAAACTGCATCCCGAGGGCGGGTTGATGGGCGATGGCAGGTCACCCTGAAGAATCTGCACTGTTTTATTTCGCTCACGGCGGGGGTCTGGAACTGGGATGGCCGAAAGCAGCGCCTTCGTGTACGGGTGCCTCGGGTCGGCGTACAGCGCATCTTTGTGGGCCAGTTCCATCACGTGTCCCAGGTACATCACCAGGATGCGTTGGCTGATGTGTTTCACCACCGCCAGATCATGGGCGATGAACACCAGCGCCAGGCCCATCTCGGCTTGCAGTTCCTTGAGCAGGTTGATGATCTGCGCCTGAATCGACACATCCAGCGCCGACACCGGCTCGTCGCAGATCACCAGTTTGGGTTGCAGCACCAACGCGCGCGCGATGCCAATGCGCTGGCACTGCCCGCCCGAGAACTCATGCGGGTAACGGTTGATCTGCTGCTCGGTCAGGCCAACGCGGGCCATCATGGCGCGCACCTTCTGCATGACTTCGGCCATCGGCATGTCGGGGTAGTGGGTTCTCAAAGGCTCGGCAATGATGCGCCCGATCGTCATGCGTGGGTCCAGCGAAGCCAGCGGGTCTTGGAAGATCATCTGCACGCTCTTGCGCACTGTCTGCCAGGCGTCCTTGTCGCGACCTTCCAGCGCCGTGCCTTGCCAGACGATGCTGCCCGAGGTCGCAGGAATCAGGTTGAGCAGACCTCGCGCCAGCGTGGACTTGCCACAGCCCGACTCGCCAACGATACCCAGTGTTTCACCGGGCATGATGTCAAACGACACGCCATCCACCGCCTTGAGAACCCGCGCAGGCGCCCACGGCAGCATCGACTCGCTGGCTACCCTGAAGTGCACCTTCAGGTCCCGCACCGACAGCAGAGGCACTGCGCTCGTCATGCGACGTGCTCCGGCCCGGGCGGCTGCGCGGTCAACGTGCCGTGCATCACCTCCGTTGGGCTCTTGAAACAGGCGCGCAGAACTTTGGAGCCGTCCAGGGCGAGGTTCATCGTGGGCACCAGGGGCGGCATGTGGCTCTGGCAGCGCGGCATGACCAGGGTGCAGCGCTCGCTGAACGGGCACCCCAAAGGCAAGCGCGCCATGTTGGGCGGCACACCGGGAATTGCCACCAGCACCTGGGCTTTGGCCTCCAGGCGAGGTACCGCGCCGAGCAACCCAACGGTGTAAGGATGGGTCGGGTGGTAAAAGATGGATTCGGCGCTGCCTTGCTCCATGATGCGGCCGCCATAAAGCACGATGACTTCATCGCAGAGCCCGGCGACCACGCCCAGATCGTGCGTGATCATCACAATCGCCGTGCCAAAGTCACGCTGCAAGTCACGCAGGAGCGCGATGATCTGCGCCTGAATGGTGACATCCAGCGCGGTGGTGGGCTCGTCGGCAATCAGCACATCCGGCTCGCACAGCAAAGCCATGGCAATCATCACGCGCTGGCGCATGCCACCTGAAAACTCGTGCGGGTATTGGTTTAGCCGGCGCGCTGCTTCAGGGATTTTCACGGCGTCCAGCGCCTTCAAGGCACCGGCGCGTGCCTGGGTGCGCGTCATGCCTTTGTGAAATTCAAGCACCTCGGTCATCTGGCGCTCGACCGTCAGGTAGGGGTTGAGCGAGGTCATCGGGTCCTGAAAAATCATGGCGACCCGGTTACCCCGGATTTTGTTCAAGTCTTTGGCGGGCATGCCCAGCAGGTCACGGCCACCAAACCGCACCTGGCCGCTGGCCCGGCCATTCACCGCCAGCAACCCCATCATGGCCAGTACCGACTGGCTTTTGCCAGAACCGCTCTCCCCCACGATGCCCAGCGTCTGTCCGCGCTCCAACTGGAAGTTGATGCCGTTCACCGCCGTGACCAGACCATCCGGTGTTTCAAACTGGACGGCTAAATTGTCAACTTCAAGCAATGCCATGGTGCTTAGCGTTTGGATTAGCGCTCTTTGGGGTCCAGCGCGTCGCGCAGGCCGTCACCAATGAAATTGAAGCAATACAGCGTGACAGACAGCATGGCGGCCGGGAATAAAAGCATCCAGGGTGAGACTTCCATGGCGGACGTGCCATCGTGAATCAGCACGCCCCAACTGGTCATGGGCTCCTGAATGCCCAGCCCTAAAAACGACAGCACCGATTCGGTCAGGATCACACCCGGCACCGTGACGGTGGTGTAGATGACCACGATACCCAGCAGGTTGGGTACGATGTGCGAGAAGATGATGCGCGGGGTCGACACCCCCATGGCACGCGCAGCTTCTACAAACTCGGTCGCCCGCAGCGACAGGGTCTGCCCCCGCACGACGCGCGCCATGTCCATCCAGGAAAACGCAGTGATCGTCAGCACCACCAGATGAAAGTCACGCCCCAGGATCGTCACGAGAAGAATTGCGATCAGCAAATACGGGATGGCGTACATCATGTCCACCACCCGCATCATGAGTGCATCTGCCTTGCCGCCCAGAAAACCGGCGGTAGCGCCCCAGACGATGCCGATGGAGACCGATGCCAGCGTCGCCAAAACGCCCACCATCAGCGACACCCGGCCACCCACCAGACTGCGCACCAGCAGGTCTCGCCCGGCGTCGTCGGTACCCCAAAAATGGGAGTTTTTGAAGGTCGGGGGAAGGCTCATGGCGTCCCAGTCTGCACTGTCAAATGCGTTGGGCAATACCCAGGGGCCGACCACGCAGGCCGTGGCGACCAGCAACAGCACAACCAGACTGACCACCGCCGCGCGGTTGCGAAGGAAGCGCCTGCGTGCGTCCGCCCAAAGGCTGCGCCCTGGCGAAGCGTTGATACCGGCGGGCAGCGAGGCACCGGAAAGAACCGCCACCAGCGCGTCGTCCTTGTTGGAGAGTAGAGCCATCAGTACCGAATCTTGGGGTCAAGCCAGGCGTAGGCCAGGTCCACCAGCAGGTTCAACATCACCGCCAGCACGGTGATCAGGACCACCAGCCCCAACACCAGCGTGTAGTCGCGATTGGCCGCGCCATTCACAATCAGCTTGCCCAAACCCGGCAGCGAAAAAACGGTCTCTGTCACCAGCGCTGCAGTAATTGAAGAAATTGCCAGCGGACCAATCACTGAGACCACCGGCAGCAACGCCGGTTTGAGTGCATGGCGCAGCACCACCACACGGGTGGGCAGCCCCTTGGCGCGTGCAGTACGAATGAAATTGCTGTGCATGACTTCAATCAGGCTGCCACGCATCACGCGACCAATGGTGGAGACATTGATAAAGGTCAGCAGCGCCACCGGCAGCACGGCGTAGCGAATTTGAAAGTCGTCCCAGCCACCGGAAGGCAGCCACTTGAGCCAGATCGCGAACACCAGGATCAGCACCGGGCCGATCACAAAACTCGGAAAAGCGCTGCCCACGTTGCCGACCAGCATGACAAAGTGGTCCACCACGCTGTTGTGCCGCAACGCCGCCACGATGCCCAGCGTGATTCCGATGAAGAGCGATATCAACAGCGAGCCGCCGCCAATCACCAAGGACACCGGCAATGCGTTGGCAACCAGATCATTCACCGACCAGTCGGCATAGCGGAATGACGCCCCCAAGTCACCCTGAAGCAGGCTCTTGAGGTAATACAGGTACTGTTGCCATAGCGGCAGATCAAGGTGGTACTTGGCCTCCAGATTGGCCAGTACGGCCGCCGACACCTTGCGCTCCATGTCAAACGGGCCGCCCGGGGTGAGGTGCAGCAACACATAGCAGACGGTAATCACCACCAGCATGGTGGGCAGGGTCGCCAAAACCCGGCGCAGGGTGTAGGACCACATCGCAAAAATCTGCAGCTTGACTGAAGCGCGCCAGCTTCAGTGCTTGATGATGTACATGTCCTTTGAGCGGAACCGGTCCTGCGAGTTTTCCGTGGAATAGCCGCCAACGTAGGACTTGACCAGCCGGGGCAGCGAGTACTGCAGCAGCGGAATCATGGGGTAGTCTTCCATTATCATTTTTGAGGCTTCCGTCAGCAGCGCCTTGCGCTTGACCGGGTCGGTGAGCTGCGAGCCCTGTTCAATCAAGGCTTCAGCCTTGCGGTTGCAGTTGAAATTGTTGTTCTGGTCGGAGTCGCAGCGGATCAGGGCCAGAAATGAGGTGGCGTCGTTGTAATCTGCCAGCCAGCCATTGCGCGCCATCTCGAACGTGCCATCGTGGCGTTTTTTGAGCAGCACCTTGAACTCCATGCTTTCAGTTTCAATGTTCAGGCCCAGCTTGGTCTTCCATTCAGAGGCCGCAAACACCGCCATCTTCTTGTGGTATTCGCTGGTGTTGTAGGAGAACACGAATTTGGCGCCCGGTTTGACACCCGCTTCCGCCAGCAGCTTTTTGGCTTCTGCCACGCGCTTGTCCATCGGCCAGGTGGACCAATCGTAAGGCGTCACATCGGCCCCTTCGACGCCAGCAACGATGGCGCTGTACGCGGGCGCCTGGCCGTCGGCCGTGACGCGCTCGGACAAAATCTTGCGGTCAATCACCATCGAAAGCGCCTTGCGCACCCGCACATCCTTGAAGATGGGGTTTTGAGTCTGGTAGGAGTAATAGCGCAAGCCGATGATCGGTGAATTGCGAATTTCCTTGGGGTATTTCGCCTTGAAATTGTCAAACGTGCCTGGCGGCAACTGGTAGACAAACTCGTTCTCACCCGACTCATAAAGCTTCACGTCGGCGTTGCCATCTTCCACCGGCAAATAGGTCACTTTGCTCAATTGCACATTGGCAGCATCCCAATACTGCGGGTTTTTTTCGATCACCACGCGATTGTTGACCTGCCACTCTTTCAGGACATAAGCGCCATTGCTGACCAGATTGCCGGGCTTGGTCCAGTCTTTGCCATGCTTTTCCATGGAAGCCTTGTGCACTGCCCCCAGGTTGTTGTTGCTCATCAAGGCCGGCAAAAAACTCACCGGGAATGCCGTTTTGACCTCGACGGTGAGTTTGTCGACCGCCTTGATGCCCGCTTCAGCGGCTGGCTTCGTGCCTTTGACAATCGCTGCGCCGTTCAGCAGAAACACGCCAAACGTCGCCGCGTAAGTGGAGGCTGTTTTCGGGTCCAGAAACCGGCGGATGCCAAACACGAAGTCATCCGCCGTCACCGGATCGCCATTGGACCATTTGGCGTTGGGACGCAGCTTGAACACCCAAGTGGTGGAATCTGTCTGCTTCCAGCTTTCCGCAACACCCGGCACGATTTTTCCGGTGCTGTCGTTGGAGGTCAGCGCCTCGAAAAGGTCTCGCGTGATGTTGTTCGCACCAACCGATTCGGCCAGCGCCGGGTCCATGGTTTCGGGCTCGGAGCCGTTGTTGCGGATCAGTGTCTGCGTCGGGTGCAGTTGCACGCCCGCAGGGATGATGGCGGCAACACTGGTGGCGGCGAACAAGGCCGCAAACATGCCGCAAATAATGGTTTGTCGTGAAGTCAGGGCCATCGCAATCCTTCGGAGGTTCAATCAAAAATTGTAGCAAATATGGCGCAAAAAAGGCTCCGCCCCTGAATAACCTGTATATCTTGCTGCGGGGCAAGCCCATTCAGCTCACGTACAGCCCCTGCGGTGGACTGCCACTGCCACCTACTTGGGCAGCTTGTCGGTGTCAATATCGACGTACTGCCAGAATTCACGCGCTGTCGGGTGGCGCCGGTAACCAATTAGCCAGGGCTGAGTCAGGTCCGTGAGAATTCGATGTGTTGAAAATTTGTAAGGCATGTAGGCCACCATGATCCTGACCAGCTTTTGCATCACCGCCAAGCGCTCTGGCCCATCCGGCATGAGCTGCTGCTTTTGATAGAGTTTGTCGAATTCCGGATTTTCAAAGCGGGACAAATTGCCTTGGCCCTTGCCCGGTCCATAGCCCAACCCGAGTGCGCCTGCGCCATCAGGCGTGGATGCGCTGTAGCCCAGGCCCCACATCATCAGTTTGCCCGCCCGTGCAGACTTGAGGTTTTCCGGCCATTTGGCAGTTTTGAACACAATTTTGATGCCGGCCGCATCCATGTTTTTCTTCCAGATTTCGTTGAGTTCCCGCGACGCAGCGTCAGGCGAAGTGGCGTACTCAAGCACCAAAGGCGAGCCGTCCGGCATGTCCCGCCAGCCGTCACCGTTTTTGTCCACGTAGCCGTACATGTCGAAGAGCGCCGCCGCCCGGGCCCTGTTGAACTCGCTCATTTCGGTTTTGAACTTGGCATCGAACCCGTAGGTCATGGGCTGAATGGGCCCCTGCGCGGGGATCGCCTGATTTCGCCGTGGCAGACGAATCTCCTCTTCTGAGTTGTAGGCCAGTGAGATAGCTCGGCGCAGCGCAACCTTTTCTGGTGCGTAGCCGCCCAACATCGGATTCTCCATGTTGAAATAGGTCACGGTCACATCAGGGTTGGGAACGCGCTCCATGCCGATTTTCTTCTTCAACAAATTCGGGGCCAATTGGTTGTTGGGAATGGCCTGGTACGCAAATGCGTTGGGCAGACGCTCAAGCAGGTCATGGTCATTGCCGAGAAAGGAAAGCCAGCGCGGCTGGATTTCCTCAATAACGGACACCTCGACACGGTCGATCAAAGGAAGGCGTTTGCCTTTCATCTGCTTGAAAACCTCCTGTGCACGAACGTCGTCGGGTGCGGGCTCCGCGTCGTAAAACACTTCACGGTAATTGGGGTTCTTGACCAGCGTCATCTTGCTGGACCTGGTCCACTGATCAAGCCTGAACGGACCGGTGCCGACCGGGTGCTCCATGATCTTGTCGCCATATTTCTCGACCACCTCCCGTGCGACAACGCCGCCCGCTCCAGGGTCAGCCAGCAGATAGATTAACCGGGGGCGTGTATCTGAGGACCTCAATTGCACGGTGTAACGGTCCAGCGCGCGAATGCCTTCAACCTCCCTGTCATAGTCAAACTTGGCGCCAGGCTTTTCGGCCTCTTTTCGCAGCTCCTTCATGCCCAGCAGATTCTCTTCTTCCCAGTCTGTAAAGGCCGGGCTCTTGTTCTTGGGGTCATAAAAGCGCTTGTAGGTGTAGACCACATCCGTCGCTGTCAACTCCCGTTTCTTGCCTCCAAAGGCCGGGTCGTCCGCATAAAAAATGCCGGACTTGAGCTTGATGGTGTAGGTACGGAAATCATCACTGATGACGGGCAGCGCGACTGCCAGGCTGGGCTTGACTTTGACCGGACGCGCCAGGTAGTCGTACCCATACAGACTGTCAAAAATGTTGGCGGTAATGATGCGCGAATAAAGGTCGGATATCTGTTGCGGGTCAAAACCTGTCTCAGCAATTGGAAACGCATAGCGCAACACTTTCTCAAGTGGTTTGCCTTGCGCGTACACGCTTGCACTGCCTGGAAACACCAGACAGGCCACCAACAGAACCTGAAAAACCTTGAATTTCATAGTAACTAACACCAATGCCTTGTCAATCGTGAGCAAGCATAATCGCCCCGGTCAGCAAATCCATGGGCGTTTCCCCCAGTTTAGATACATATGCTTAATTACATCCTGAGACGCCTTTGGCAGATGGTACCCACCTTGTTGGGTGTGATTCTGCTGGTCTTCTTCCTGTTCAAGTTCTTTGGTGGTGACCCCGCTGAGGTCATGGCGGGCTTGAATGCGTCGCCGGAACGCATCGCGTCGCTGCGCGCGCAGCTGGGGCTGGACAAATCGGTGTGGGCACAGCTTTGGGTTTTCATCCAGCAGATATTCACATTCGACTGGGGCAGAAGCTGGACGACCAACGAGGCAATTTCAAGTATTTTTGCCTCTCGTCTGCCTGCCACGCTGACCATCATGATCCCGATTCTGGTGCTGGAAGTGTTGCTGGCGATTTTGGCGGGCCTGGCGGTGGCGTATGTGCGGGGCAGCCTGACGGATCGCGCCATCATGGTTGTGACGACGGTCGCGTTGTCAATCAGTTTTCTGGTCTACATCATCGTTGGCCAGTACGTGTTTGGCTTCCTGCTTGGATGGTTCCCGGTGCAAGGCTGGAGCAATAGCGTCTGGAAGAACCTGATCACCTATGCGCCGCTACCGGTTTTTCTGGCCGTTCTGGTCAGCCTGGCCCCGCAAACCCGGCTCTACCGCAGCTTCTTTCTGGACGAGATCAGTCACGACTATGTGCGCACTGCCCGCGCAAAGGGCGTGACTGAAAACGCCATCATGCTCAAGCATGTGCTGCGCAACGCGATGATTCCCATATTGACCAACGTCGCCACCCAGTTGCCTGGCGTATTCATTGGCTCCTTTTTGATCGAGGTGTTTTTCTCCATCCCGGGGTTGGGCCGGGAGATTCTGGTAGCTGTCAACCGCAGCGACTACCCGGTAATTCAAGCCGCAACCGTGTACCTGGCGGCGCTCACCATGGTGATCAACCTGATCACCGATGTACTGTATAAGTTTGTTGACCCACGCGTGACCCTCAAATGACCAGCGCTGAAATGACCACTGCCACCACCTTGACCCATATTGCAGCCACCGCCGTTCTTCGCGAGTTGCCGAAGTCGCCGGGCGTATGGGCGCAAGCCTGGACCCGGTTGAAGAACGACCGCGTGGGCATGGTGTCGCTTTACGTTACGCTGTTTTTCATTGGCCTGGTGCTGCTGGCGCAGCTCGGCGTGGTAGGGAAAAACTGGCAAACCGAGGTAGGCACTCCGTTTGCACCGCCTCACTTTGTCGGAAAGATCGTTGACGGCTCCCAGTCCGCTGTGGTCGAGACCATTGCCGGTGCGGCAGTGGACCTCAGCGACGTAGACCCCCTGGCACCACGCTACAAGGAATGGGCCGAGCGCGCCTCCAAAGTCACAACCACGGCGACCATCAAATCGGACACACTGCCGTTTGGCGGTGATCAACTGGGCCGTGATGTGCTTTCCAAGGTGATCAAAGGCGCGCAAGTGTCAATCACCGTGGGACTGGCAGCGGCTCTTTTTGCCACGCTGATCGGAACCATTTTGGGCGCTGTTGGCGGCTATTTTGGTGGCCCCGTGGGTGACTTTCTGGAGTGGGTCTACAACGTTTTCACCGCCATTCCCTACATTTTGCTGGTTTTTGCATTGGCGGCGGTGTTGAAGTCCGGTCCGCTGGCGGGCACGCTGGGCAGCGGCGTCTGGACGGTGGTGATCATCCTGAGCCTGGTCGGCTGGACCGGTATTTACCGCCTGGTGCGCGCCGAATACATCAAGCACCGCGCCCGCGAATACGTGATGGCAGCGCAGGCCATTGGCGCCTCGCACGCCTCGCGCATGTTCACGCACATCCTGCCCAACATTAGCCACGTCGTGCTGGTGCAACTGAGCTTGCATGTGGTCGGGTTCATCAAGGCCGAGGTGATTCTGTCGTTCCTGGGCTTGGGCGTGCCCATCGACATGGTGAGCTGGGGAACGATGCTGGCCGAGGCCCAAACCGAGCTGGTGTTGGGCAAATGGTGGCAACTCGTGGCGGCGACCGTTTTCATGGCCAGTTTTGTCACTGCGTTTGCGCTATTGACCGATGCCCTGCGCGATGCGCTGGACCCCAAACTCCGCTAAAAATGAACGCCATCCAAATGACCCCACTGATCAGCGTTCAAGACCTTCGCGTCTCGTTTCGAATGAGCAAAACCCATACTGCAGATGCGGTCAGGGGTGTGAGCTTTGACATTCCCGAAAACAGCACGGTGGCGCTGGTGGGAGAATCCGGCAGCGGCAAAAGCGTGACGGCGATGAGCATAGTGCGCCTGCTGCCCGAGAACGCGATCGTTGCGCCGCAAAGCAAGGTTTTGTACAACGGGCGTGACTTGCTCACCACGCCGATTGAAGACATGCGCAGATTGCGTGGCAAGGACATCTCGGTGGTGTTCCAGGAGCCAATGAGTTCACTCAACCCGGTATTCACGGTCGGCGACCAGATTGCCGAAGTGCTGCGCATTCACATGAATTCCACTGCAAGACAGGCGATGGATCGCACGCTGGAATTGATGACTGAAGTTGGCATTCCCAACCCGAAGGAGCGCCTGAAGTCTTACCCCCATGAACTGTCGGGCGGGCAACAGCAGCGCGTCATGATCGCCATGGCCATCGCCTGCGAGCCCAAATTGTTGATAGCGGACGAGCCCACCACCGCACTGGACGTAACGGTGCAGCGGCAAATCATGGACTTGCTGGCCCGGCTGCAGCAGCGCAAGAAAATGAGTGTGCTGTTCATCAGCCACGACCTCGGTCTGGTGGGTGAAATTTCAAGCCAGGTGGTCGTGATGCGCAGCGGCGAAGTGCGTGAAAAGGGCGATGTCGCCACGATTTTCAGCGCGCCCAAAGACGCCTACACCCAGGCGCTGCTGGCTTGCCGCCCGCGACTGGACGTGCGCCCGCGCCGCCTTGCGGTGATTGACGACATCGTGAACAACCGCCCCATCAGCACAGAGCAGCGGGTGAGCAAGCCCGTTGATGGCGCGGCGTTGATTGAAGTCAAAGGCCTGCGCAAAGACTATCCGCTCAAAACCGGACTGTTCAGACGCCGTGTTTTCACGGCCGTGAAGGGCGCGGATTTTTCACTGCACAAGGGCCGCACGCTGGGCGTGGTGGGCGAATCGGGCTCGGGCAAAACCACGGTGGGCATGATGCTGACGCGCCTGACCGACGCCACCGCCGGCAGCATCATGTTTGAGGGCAAGGACCTCGCGCAGTTGAATGCAAGCCAGATGCGCGCCTACCGAAGCCGCATCCAGATCATCTTTCAAAACCCCTACGCCAGCCTGAACCCGCGCTTCACGGTGGGGCAGATTTTGATCGAGCCCATGCGCATTCACCATATTGGCACAGGTGACGACGATCGCGCCCGCAGGGCGTTGGCCATGATCGAAAAAGTCGGCCTGACACCCGAAGCATTTGGCAAATACCCCCATGAATTTTCCGGTGGCCAGCGCCAGCGCATTGCCATTGCGCGCTGCCTGACGATGCAACCCGAAATCATTGTCTGTGACGAAAGCGTGAGCGCGCTGGACGTCAGCGTGCAGGCCACCGTTTTGAACCTGCTGCTGGACCTTCAGGAAGAGTTTGGGCTGACCTACGTTTTCATCAGCCACGACCTGGCTGTGGTGAAGTACATGGCCGATGAAATCCTGGTGATGAGCCAGGGTGAAATTGTGGAGCGCGGCAGCTCTGACGACATTTATACCCGTCCGCAGCACGCCTACACGCGCCAGTTGCTGGGCGCCATTCCCAAGGGGCATGTGGCATCTGCTGCGGCTTGAA
>JANMCB010000158.1:0-5961 GCA_031360805.1 Rhodoferax sp. | reverse complement strand
CCTGTTTTTCAGCACCCACGCAACGGCGGTCGGTGCCATCACCAGCCTGGCGCTGGCCTGTGTGGACACGGCCTTGTGGGACTGGCGCGCGCGCAAGCTGCAGTTGCCCCTGTGGCAATTGCTGGGCGGCGCGCAGGCAAGAGTGCCGGTGTACACCACCGAAGGCGGTTGGCTGAATTTGAGCGCGGATGAACTGGTCGATCAAACCCTGGCCGCCAAGGCTGAGGGCTTCAAGGGCGCCAAGATCAAAGTGGGGCGGCCGCATGTGAGTGAGGATGTGGCGCGGCTCGCCCAAGTGCGCGCGGCGGTGGGGTCGGGGTTCGAGATCATGACCGACGCAAACCAGGGCTTCAACCGCCCGGAAGTGGTGCGTCGTGCCGCTGCATTTGAAGGCCTGGATCTGGCCTGGCTCGAAGAGCCCTTGCCCGCCGAAGATGTAGCAGGCCACCGCCAGCTGCGCGAACACACGCCCATCCCCATCGCGGTGGGCGAATCGATGTACCACCTGAGCCAGTTCCGTGAATATCTGGAGCAGGGCGCCTGCACCATCGTGCAGCCCGACGTAGCGCGCGTTGGCGGCATCACGCCGTGGCTCAAAGTGGCGCATCTGGCAGAAGCGTTTGACGTGCCGGTGTGCCCGCACTTTTTGATGGAGCTGCATGTGAGCCTGTGCGCCGCAGTGCCCAACGCGGCCTGGGTCGAATACATCCCCCAACTTGATGACATCACCGCCAGCCGCATCCGGGTGGAGGGCGGTTACGCTTACCCGCCTGATGCGCCGGGCCTGGGCATTGAGTGGGACTGGCCCGCCATCACACAAAGGCAAATCGTCAATTTGACAGTCAACTCATCCAACTAGGAGCAAGGCAACATGAGACTCACGGGCAAGAAAATTCTGGTCACCGCCGCTGGCCAGGGCATTGGCCGGGCCAGTGTGCTGGCCATGGCTTTGGAAGGCGCGCAGGTGCTGGCGACGGATGTCAACGAGGAACTGCTGAAGGGCTATGCCGGAGTGGCCAACGTCACCTCGCAAAAGCTGGACGTGATGGACAAGGCGGCGATTCACGCCCTGATCGACAGCCATGAGGCGTTCGACGTGGTGTTCAACTGCGCCGGTTTCGTGCATGCTGGCACCGTTTTGCAGGCGACTGACGAGGATTGGAACTTCGCCTTCAACCTCAACGTGCGGGCGCAATACTGGATGATCCAGGCGGCCTTGCCCAAAATGCTCAAAGCGGGAGGCGGCAGCATCATCAACATGGCCAGTGTGGCCAGCAGCGTCAAAGGCCTGCCCAACCGTTTCGTCTATGGCGCCAGCAAGGCGGCGGTTGTGGGCTTGACCAAGGCCGTTGCCGCTGACTTTGTCGGGCAGGGAATTCGCTGCAATGCCATCGCGCCGGGCACGGTCGATACGCCGTCGCTGGGCGACCGCATCAACGCCTATGACGACCCGGTCGAAGCGCGCAAAAACTTTGTCGCCCGCCAGCCCATGGGACGCCTGGCGCAGGCGCATGAAATTGCACCCATCGTCGTTTACCTCGCCAGCGACGACTCCAAGTTTGCCACCGGGCAACTGTTTTCCATTGATGGAGGCATGACGATATGAACCAGCTTGACCTGAAAGGCCGCCGTGCGGTCATCACTGGCGGCGCGTCCGGCATCGGCTTTGCGATTGCACAGCGCGTGATTGCATCGGGCGGCAAAGTGACGATGTGGGACCGAGACGACGCAGCGCTGCAAGCTGCGGCAACCGCTTTGGGCGCACCGGCCCAAGGTGTCGTGGTGGACGTTACCAATCAGGCCAGCGTTCAAGCGGCCGTGCAGCAGACGTTGAAGCAGGGCGACATCGACATCCTGGTCAACAGCGCCGGCATTACCGGACCCAACGTGAAGCTGTGGGACTACCCTCTGGCGGACTGGCAGGAGGTGATGCAAATCAACCTCAACGGCCTGTTTCTGTGCTGCCGCGAAGTGGTGCCCCACATGCGCGGCCGCAACTACGGGCGCATCGTCAACATTGCCTCGGTGGCGGGCAAAGAGGGCAACCCCAACGCCAGCGCCTACAGCGCCAGCAAGGCGGCCGTCATCGCCCTGACCAAATCGCTGGGCAAGGAGCTTGCGGACTCGGGCGTGCGCGTGAATTGCGTCACGCCAGCCGCCGTGAAGACGGCCATGTTCGACCAGATGACGCAGCAGCACATTGATTTCATGTTGTCGAAGATTCCGATGGCGCGCTTTGGCACCGTCGAAGAAATCGCCGCCATGGTCGCCTGGCTGTGCACGGAGGAATGCTCTTTTTCAACCGGCGCGGTGTTTGACCTGTCCGGTGGCCGTTCCACGTACTGACAAGGCAACTAAACTCCCTTTGTTCTTGATTTCAATAAAACTGAAAGGTAACCCATGAAACTCGTACGTTACGGCAACCCGGGCAAAGAGAAGCCCGGCCTGATTGATGGTGAAGGCAAACTGCGCGACTTGAGCGCTGTTGTCAAGGACTTCAACGGCGACCATCTCGGCGACGCCACGCTTGCCAAGCTGCGCAAGCTCAAGACCGACAAGCTGCCGCTGGTCAAAGGCTCGCCGCGCATGGGTTGCCCGGTGGCCAACGTCGGCAAATACATCGCCATCGGCTTGAACTACCGCGACCACGCGGCCGAAGCCGGCATGCCTGTCCCCAAAGAGCCGATCATTTTCACGAAGGCCATCAGCTGCATCCAGGGCCCGAACGACAACGTGATGTTGCCCAAAGGCTCGGTCAAGGGCGACTGGGAAATCGAAATCGGCATTGTCATCGGCACCCGTGCCCGCTATGTCGCGCAAAAGGATGCTCTCAAGTTCGTGGCCGGCTACACGCTGTGCAACGACGTGAGCGAGCGCGAATTCCAGATCGAACGCTCCGGCACCTGGGACAAGGGCAAAGGTTGCGACACCTTCGGCCCCATCGGCCCCTGGCTGGTAACGACCGATGAGATCACCAACCCGCAAAAGCTGGCGATGTGGCTGGACGTGAACGGCGAGCGCCGCCAGACCGGCAACACCAAGACCATGATTTTCAGCTGCGCCAAGATCGTCAGTTACGTCAGCCAGTTCATGACGCTGATGCCCGGCGACGTGATCTGCACCGGCACCCCGCCCGGCGTAGGCATGGGCATGAAGCCCACCTCCGTATTCCTGAAAAAGGGCGACGTGATGACCTTGGGCATCGAAGGCCTGGGCGAGCAGCGGCAACTCGTGGTGCCGTTCAAGCTGTAGTTCAACGTTGTTGAGCGGGTTGGGCAGTCCGTAAATTGGGGTCGGATCGCGATTACCGGAAAGAGGCGCGCAAGCGGCGAATTCGGTAGATCGTGCTCCGACCCCAATTTACTGACTGCCTGGGCCGGTCACTGCCTCCAGACCCTGGGATTTCTGTGCTTCAAGGCTGCGGCAGACGAGCGCCAGCCGTGGTGCGGGGTTTAGACTATGGTGGTTTGGGTTCGAGTTCGGGATTTTCCTTAATCTCGTTGTCTTTAGAATCGGCTTGCGTGCATTGGCCAATTTAGGATATACCTATTCCCATAGACTGGCCTTGCCTACCTAGGTGAAAGGTTGCGTCGTAGGCATCATGAAGAACCCACTTTCGCTAAGTGAACTTATAGAAGTCGCGGAAAGAGTCCGTGGCATCGAACATCGTGTCAGAACGGATCAAGAAGTGTCGGACCTTCTTGCCAAGCTAGGCGACCATCAACAAACATTTGGCGTTCAACCTGGCTTCGAGCTAGGGTGGTTTCGCGTTTGCAAACTTTTCAGCGACGAAAAACTTACTAACCTTCACCGACTGATCTATCCGCCGCATCCACCAAGCACTTCCGGTCGAGCAAATCTCAACGGACAAACGGTTTTCTACGCTGCGTCCGACAGGCGAGTGGCCTGTGACGAAATCGAAGTCAATCAAGGTGATCGAATCGGTGTAATCATGGTAAGGCAGCGACCAGAAAAAATGAAACCACTGGTAATCGTCGGCGAAGTGGAAGCAATTGTGAACAGTGGCTACTCAGTACTCAGGGTTTGCCAGAACGAAGAAGCGATATTGAAGTGGTACTTGAGTGACCCTGAGGATCTGGCCAAAGCTCATTTCGCAGATTCAGTAATGGCTCAGCTATTTCGGCGAACTGACAAGCAATATCAGGCGACAGCGCTCTTTTCAGACATGGTATTCAGGCACGGCCATGGAGTAATTTTCCCTAGTGTGCGTACGCCATGGGGAGTCAACATTGCGCTCTTGGCAGTCCATTTCAATACACATTATGAGGTTGTGCTCGCCGAGGAGTTGATTGTCACCCGATACTACGGTCATAGCCAATATTCTTATGAGTCATTGGGCGCGTCATGCACCTTTGGTTCCGACGGGGCGATCGACTGGATTCCAAACCGGGGGCTTCCTTCTACTCGGCTAATGAATGGTGGCTTAAAGGTATCAGCATCGTTTGTCGGCTGGAGAGTGTCTGTTGATTGACATCAGCCGCTAATGCCAAACACAAAAAGCAGTTTGACCACTGAACCCCCGCACCGCGTCTGGCGCTCGTCTGCCGCAGCCTTGAAGCACGGAAATCCCAGGGTCTGGGGGCTGCGAAGCGGACCGACAGAGCCGCGTGCTGTTTGAGCGAAGCGAGTTCACGCGGCGGCCCTGGGATTGAGTACTGCAAATGGTCGCCCGAAGGGCCTGCGGCAGTTGAGCGTCAGGCGCGGTGCGGGGGTTCAGGCGGTCAATAGCGGTCTAAACCGATGGTGTTGCATCGGTCTGAGGTGTAAATAATCGCACTAATTTCAATGGGCACCTCGATTGCGACTTTATGAGTGCCAACTGTCAAATAGTCTCGACTTTTTAATAGTTGGCTATCAATTAGTCGCAAAAAGTGCCTCAAATCAATTGCTATATATTAAATAGCAAACTTTTTAATAAATACTAGGGCGAGAGCCTTATTCTGTCGGTATTTTGTTCAAAACGTAGCCTTTTTGAGTCAAAAATTAACCCACAGGTTAATTTATTCGAGTTTCCAGCGACATTTTGTGCTGTACACCAGCGATCCTCAAATAACTAAACCGCCAAGAATGCCGCACAATTTCACCGCCAACTCCAAGCCAATGTCCTCTGAAGCAACCATTCGAGAAGGCGTCCCCGCTGACGCTGAACGCCTTGCGGTGCTGGCGACGCAAGTCTGGCTGCACACCTACGCGACTGATGGAATCTCCACCGTCATTGCCAGCTACGTCCTGTCGGAACTCAGCGTCAGCAAGTTCACCGCAATGCTGTTGCAAGAAAATTCGACCGTCCTGGTTGCGCAGATCGATGTCAATATCGTGGGCTACGCTGTTGTCAACTTGGGGGTTCAATGCCCCTCGGGGAGCCCGACGGTCGAGGTGGCCTCGCTGTACGTTCAAGAGCACTTTGCCCGAAAAACCATTGGGTCATCGCTGCTTCGGCAAAGCCGACAGGTGGCACTTCGACGTACGGGCAGTTCGGCCATCTGGCTGATGGTCAACGCCCAGAATTGGCCTGCCATCGCGTTCTACCAAAAGCACGGGCTGGTGAAAACTGGGACTGCGTACTTTGAGTTGGGCGGAGATAAGCATGAAAACCATGTGCTGGTCAGTGCGTCGGTATAGCGCTGTCAACTACGATGCGCGCCTCAAACAAGTAACCCGCCAGTGTCTGCGTGACTGCCGCCAAGGCGGCGGCGGCGGTGGCTGGCAAGGTCACGCTGACGATCATCCCCCTGGGGCCGCCGGTGCTTGCCCGCACCTGCGCGTCTGGCAACTGATGCTGCTCGCGCAGCACGGTGCTGACCAGGCGCGCGGCGGCATCGCAGCGCAGCTCTGGCTTGAAGATCTTGCCGACCGATGTCATGGGGATCGCCTCGACGATGTGAAAGTGTTTGGGCCAGGCGGGGCGTTCGCCGATGCGTTGCTGCGCGTGTGCGTGCA
>JANMCB010000114.1:0-4546 GCA_031360805.1 Rhodoferax sp. | reverse complement strand
TGCGCGATGGATTTGGCAAGGGCATTCACACGGCGCTCGGGCGCATTGAGGGCAAGCCGGTGGGGTTGATGGCCAACAACCCGCAGCACCTGGGCGGCGCCATCGACGCCGAAGCCGCCGACAAATGCGCGCGCTTCATGCAGCTTTGCAATGCGCATGCGCTGCCTATCGTGAGCTTTGTCGATACGCCCGGCTTCATGGTCGGCCCGGACATCGAGACGCGTGCCCAGGTGCGCCATGTCAGCCGCATGTTCATTGCCAGCGCCCATCTGCGTGTGCCGCTGTTTGCGGTGGTGCTGCGCAAAGGGTACGGCCTGGGCGCCATGGCGATGACCGGCGGCGGGTTTGCGGAATCAGCCTTCACCATCGCCTGGCCCACCGGTGAGTTCGGCGGCATGGGGTTGGAAGGCGCGGTGAAGCTGGGGTTTCGCAAGGAGCTGCAGGCGGCGCCCGAAGGCCCGGCGCGCGAGGCGCTTTACAGCGAGCTGGTGGCCAGCCAGTATGAAAAAGGCAGTGCCATCAACATGGCCACCCACCTTGAGATTGATGCCGTCATCGACCCGGCCCACACCCGCGACTGGCTGCTGCGCGGGCTGCAATCCGCCAAAATAGCCCCGCCACGCGGTGTGCTGCCCATCGATGCGTGGTAAAACACAGGGCATTGCCAAGCGTTCTCAAAATCAAATCAGGCATTGCGCAGGAGAATTCAAATGATCGTCAAACACTTCACCAAAATCCTCATCGTGACCGGCATCATCACCATGCTGCCCATCGTAATGTTTTTTCTGCCCTGGGCGATGCTCAACATTGTGGGCTTGAATGTGGGCCGTGAAGCCGGCGTGCCATTCACCAAGCATTGGGGCCTGCTGGCATTCTGTTTTGGTGCCTTGCTGGTTTATTCGGCCTACCACGTCGAGTTGCGCCGCCCGATCGTGATCGCCGCCGCCGTCGAAAAAATCGGCCTGTGCGTCATCATCGCCATGGCCTGGAACGAGCCGTCGCTGCAGGCGCTGCGCCCGATTCTGTTTGTCGACGGATTCATTGTGCTGCTGTACGGAATCTGGCTGCTGAGCGGGGCGTCGTCCACACCCGAAACACCGGTGCGCTGACTTTTAGTCTTTTATCGCTTTTTCCACTGAACGTTGCGCACTGTTGCTCGACAATCCTGGCAACGCATCCGGGTTGCATGCATCCGCCACCTGGGCGCGACTGGTTTTCTGCAAACCAAATAGAGGGCGCATCCAACGCACTTGGCGAACCACTTCAAACCCCGCAAAACTCACCGCAAAGGTCAGCAGAACAATCAGCCCGCCCTCCAGCGGCGCGTCCAGCTGAATTGGTGCCAATTGATGTGCCAGCAGGATGATCAGCGTCTGGTGCAAGATATAAAGTGGAAATACCGCCTCGGTCAAATAGCGCCGGGCTGCGCTGTCGGAGTTCAAGTAAATCTGCGCAAAACCCAGCACCGCCCCAATGGCACACCACTGCTGGGTGCTGTAGATCACCGGGCTGATTGTGCGCATCGGCACATTGGCAGCCTGAACCAGCCACGGCGCCTGGATCAGCGAACCCCAAGCCGCCAGCGCAAGCAGCAGGGCCGCCCAACGCAACTGCGCCAGACGCGGCCAGATCAGTTGGGTGCGGGCCAAGGCGGCCCCCAACAGGAACACGGCGAAGTACTGGCTGTGAGAAAACCAGTCACCGGCCAGCGCATGGGTCACTGGAAACCGGTCGCACAACAGCAGACGGGTTAATGTCAAAAACAGGATCGGCAGCAACAACAGACTCACGCCTTTCAGGTTTGTGTCGAACCACGCGGCCAGACTGTCGAGTAGTTTCGGCTGCCAGCGCAGCCAAAGCCACAGGATCAGCGTGTACACAAACAAATAGGGCAAGAACCACAGATGGTTCCAGGTTGGCAGGATCAGGCATCGACCAGGCGCAAAACAAAAGTCTTTGTACCCGCTCAAATACAGCCGCATGAAGTCAAAGTAGTCACCACGGTAGTCCAATTTTTGGACGACCTCAAGCCAGGACTGCGGTGGCACGACAACCAGCATGCCAAACAGCAGCGGAATCAGCAACCGCCGCGCGCGAAGCCGCAGCAGTGCGCCGCTGGCGCCATCGCGCAGCAGCATGAACGATGTAGCCGCACCGGACACCAAAAACAGCAAATCCATGCGCCATGGTGAGCTCAAGCGCATCCAGGGTTCAAGCAAGGTGCTGGCGTGTGGACTTTTGATGTGAAAGTCCCAAGTCACGTAATACATGCCGACGTGGTAGAACATCAACAGGGCAAATGCGATGATTCGCACCCAGTCAAGGAACACTAAGCGATCAGAGGGCGAACCAGTCCTGTTCATCACCAGTCAGATTTGATCCGAGCCTCAGAACAGCCGAAACGCCAGCGGCATCAAGAGCGATGCCAACACCACTTGCAGACCCAGCGCCAACCCAGCATAGGCACCGGCATCATCGTTAACCTGCATCGCCCGCGCTGCACCAATGCCGTGGGACGCGGTGCCCAATGCGAAGCCGCGCGTTGACCAGCCCACGCGGTTTGTCGGGATTCGCAGTGCATCAAACAAATACTTGCCAGACAGTGCGCCGACGATGCCGGTGACGACCGCAAACACCGCCGCCAGCGCGGGGATGCCGCCAATCCGCTCTGCGATGCCCATGGCGACGGGGGCGGTGACCGATTTCGGTGCAAGTGAAAGGATGACATCAGTGGGCAGGCCCGCTGCCCAGCCCAGCAAGACAGCGGAGCCGCCGGACGCAACGCCACCCGCCAACGCCGCCAGCAGCAGGGCGCCCCAGCGGCGGCGTAACTCTGCGCGGCGCGTCCACAGCGGCCAGGCCAGGGCGACCACGGCGGGGCCGAGCAAAAAATGGATGAACTGCGCGCCAGCAAAATAGCTGGGGTAAGAAACATCCGTGGCCAGCAATGCACACGCCAGCACCACCACCGTCCACAGCACCGGATTCGCCCAGGGGGCTTGCTGCATGCGCACATAGAGTGCCTGCGCCAGCACGTACACAACCAGCGTGGCCGTCAAACCAAACAGCGGCGTGGCCGACAGGTAAACCCACAGCTCAACGAACTTTGGCATCACTTTTCCTGACGAGTAGTTGCAGTGCCAGCGCTGTGACAGCCAAGCCGATCAGCGTGGAAAACACCAACACCGCCAGCATGCGGCCACCGAACTGGCTGAGCAGACTCAGGTGCGTCATCACGCCCACGCCCACGGGCACAAACAGGAGCGAGAGGTGCGAGAGTAAAAAGTCAGCGCACACCGATACGGGCTCTCGCACCACCTCGAAGCGAAGTCCCATCAAGAGCAGCAGCATGCCGATCACGGGGCCGGGGAATGGCAGATTGAGACCGCGCGACAGGAGCTCGCCCACCGACTGAAGCGCCAGCAGCCAGGCTAAGCCGCGAATTCCAAGCACTTTTTGCCTTGCCTTGAATTTGGGCTAAAAACCGGACTTAAAACCTCGGCAAATCCGGGTGCTTGATCTGCCCACCACGCACCAGCATCTTGCCGTACTCGGCGCAGCGGTTCAGCGTCGGGATCACCTTGCCGGGGTTGAGCAGGCCTTTGGGGTCAAAGGCGCGCTTGACGCCAAACATCTGCTCGTTCTCTTCGGACGTGAACTGCACACACATGCTGTTGAGTTTTTCGATGCCCACGCCATGCTCGCCGGTGACGGTGCCGCCCATGGCGACGCTGGTTTCCAGAATGTCGGCGCCAAACAGCTCGCAGCGGTGCAGCTGGTCGGCGTCATTGGCGTCAAACAGAATCAGCGGGTGCAGGTTGCCATCGCCCGCGTGAAAGACATTGGCGCAGCGCAACTGGTACTTCTTTTCCATTTCGGCAATGGCCAGCAGGATATCGGCGAGCCGTTTGCGCGGGATGGTGGAATCCATGCACATGTAGTCGGGGCTGATGCGGCCGCTGGCGGGAAATGCATTCTTGCGGCCGCTCCAGAATTTCAGGCGCTCGGCTTCGTTCTGGCTCACGGCAATGGCGGTTGCGCCGCAGCGCTGCAGCACCTCGGTCATGCGGCCTATTTCCTCTTCGACTTCCTCGGGCGTGCCGTCGCTTTCGCACAGCAGAATTGCCGCTGCCGTCAGGTCGTAACCGGCGTGCACGTAATCTTCGACGGCAGCGGTCATGGGCTTGTCCATCATTTCCAGACCGGCCGGGATGATGCCCGCCGCAATCACGGCCGCCACCGCGTCGCCGGCTTTGCGGATGTCGTCAAAGCTGGCCATGATGCAACGCGCCAGCTGCGGTCTGGGGATGAGTTTGACGGTGACTTCGGTCGTCACGGCCAGCATGCCTTCAGAGCCGATGGCAATGGCCAGCAGGTCAAAGCCGGGCGAATCCAGCGCGTCGCTGCCAAATTCAACCGGCTCACCGGCCATGGTGAAACCTTTGACCTTGAGCACGTTGTGCACCGTGAGCCCATATTTCAGGCAGTGCACGCCGCCTGAATTTTCAGCCACGTTGCCGCCAATGGTGCAGGCGATCTGGCTGCT
>JANMCB010000085.1:0-3598 GCA_031360805.1 Rhodoferax sp. | reverse complement strand
TGGCGAGGGCTTCGGCAGACATCTGGGCGACTGCCCATCCTGCGACGTAGTTGATGTCTTCCTTGATCGCACTGTGGTTGTATTTGTCGGCAGCGGCCATCATTTCGCGGTTGCCTGCGGCTTGGTCTGTACCGCCTGGGGTGAAACAGCTGACGACGTTGTAGTTCGCGCCCGCTTCGGCTCCCATAGCCGCGTAAATTTGGGGTGAGAGCAGGTAAGAGATGCCAAACGCGGGGATTTTCAGGCCGTATTGCTGCATGGCCTTCATGGTCAGGATTGCGGTATTGGGCACGCCGTAGATCGTGATGAAATCCGGCTTTTGGGCGATGATTTCGAGCACTTGCGGCGTAACGTCCGCGGCGGTGATCTTCATCGTCACCAGACTCGAGGTGCCACCGAGTTTGGCGGCGGCAGCAGCGACCATCTGGGCGTACTCCACACCGCCCGCACTTTCAATGGACACCACCATGACCTTGGGTGCCTTGAGTTTGAGTTGCTCGGTGTAGTAGCCAACACCCGTTTGTGCCATTTGCGGGTAGCCGCAGAATCCGCCATAGACCAGCGGGGAAACCGGCTCCGACAATGGCTTTGTGCTGGTGTAGGTGCCGACAATCGGGATCTTTCCCCCCCGAATGGTGGGCGCCAGTGACACTTGCGAGCTCGACGAGCCCATGCCTGAAATTGCAATCACCGGCGTCTGGGTAGCCAGCTTCTCGTAATTGATCTTGTCCTGTGCCGGGTTGAAGCGGCTGTCTTCCGCCAGCACATTGATTTTGCGGCCATTGACGCCACCTGCCTCGTTAAGTTTGCGCATGTAGGCCTGAAAGCCGTTGGCCCAAATCCCCTGCGATGCCGAGGCCGGACCGCTCAAGTCCATCATGACGCCCCAATCGACCCTGTCTTTGTACACGCCGTCACTGGGCGATTCAAATCCTTGCGCCATCGCGCCCACAGAGATACCTGCAAGTGCCAGTGCAGCGCAAGCCCTGGCAGCCACGCTGGTCAGGCGGACTGAGAAGCCTGCTACAGAGTGATTCGGGACGTGTTTTGCTTGAATAGTCTTCATGATGTCTCCAGGGTGATGCACTGCGCTGCCCGCGTGCGGTGTTAACAAGGCTGGTTCAATTTGAAACTTCGTAATTTCGAAAATAATTTTACAAGTTCGAAAATTATACCATTCAGTACGATTTTGGTATGGGCTGGTAAGTTTGTTGTTTAGGTGTTTTCCCTTGGGCGTCAAAGAGCGGCACCGCCATCCATGGCAACCTCGGAACCTGTCATGTAGCGGCTCTCGTCACTCAGCAGGAAAAGCACCAGGCCTGCTATTTCTTCTTTGGTCCCCAAGCGCTTCATCGGAACCTGCTGCACGCGGCGAAGGTTCTCTTCGCGGGAGCGCACGTTGAGCATGTCGGTGTCGATGGGGCCAGGATGCACTGAATTGACGCGAATGTTTTTGGGGGCGAGTTCCAGCGCTGCCGCTTTTGTCATGCCGCGAACCGCCCACTTGCTGGCGGTGTAGGCAATCGCATTGGGCGCGCTTCGCAGGGCAACGGTGGATGACATGTTCACAATGACGCCGCCTCCCGAGCGCTCAAAGGCCGGTACGGCGGCGCGCATGCCCAAAAAGGTTCCAAGCTGGTTAACCCGGGTGTGGCGGTCAAACTCTGCCGCAGTGGTGTCAACCATCGAAGTCGGCTTGTAAACCCCTGCGTTGTTCACCAGGCCGCTCAGCTTGCCAAGACCTTCCGCCAGCAGCACGGCGGAGACCCACTGTTCTTCGACCGTCACATCCAGCGGTTGAAAGAGACAGGCAGCGCCCAGCTCGCCTGCCAGAGCCCGGCCTTCCTCAAGCAACACATCGCCGATGACGACCTGTGCGCCTTCGGCCACGAGCCGGCGAGCCTGCGCTTCACCCAGGCCGCGGGCGCCGCCTGAAATCAAAAATACATTGCCAGTGAATCGCATCATGTCAAACTTCTTTCCCGGCATGCGGCTGAGGCGCTGCGTTGCCGTCAAACATGAAGCCGCGGTAGCTCGCAGCCACGACGTCATTGCAAATGTTGGTGTAGGTTCCCAGCCCGCCGATATAGGGCAGAAATACGCGCGGCTTGCCAGGAATATTGGCGCCCATGTACCAGGACTTGGTGCCCGTAAAAAGTGTTTTTGAAGCGACCTCGTTGACGTGCGCAACCCAGTCTTCTTCGGCCTGCGCCTGTGGTTCGGCCATGCTCAGGTGATTTGACTGCATGTGCGCCAGGCAATCGGCGATCCATTCCACATGCTGTTCAATGGCCATGATCACATTGGTCAAAACCGATGGGCTGCCGGGTCCGGTAATGAGGAAAAAATTGGGAAATCCAGCCACCATCAGGCCGAGGTAGGTGCGCGGGCCGCCCAACCACTTTTCCTTCAAGGCAAGGCCATCCTTGCCGCGGATGTCGATGCGGTCCAGCGCACCAGTGACAGCGTCATACCCGGTGGCAAACACAATGCTGTCCAGAGCGTGAACGCCAGCCGTTGTCTGGATGCCCGTCGGCACGATGGCCTCGATGGGCGTCGCCCGCAGGTCCACCAGGCTGACGTGTGCCTGGTTGAAGGTCTCGTAGTAGTCGGTGTCGACGCAAATCCGCTTGGTGCCTATGGCATGGTCGTTCGGTGCCAGCAGATCGGCCGTTTTTGGGTCCTTGACGGTGCTTCGAATCTTGGTCCGGACGAATTCGGCTGCCTCGTCATTGGCTGTTCGATTCGAATAAATGTCGTTGAAGGCATGGGTGAAATTGGCCCCACCTTTGGTCCAGCGGCGCTCGTACTCACGCTGGCGGTCGCTGTCACTGACATCGGCGCTGGCGTACTGGCTGTAGTCGTACAAAATGCCTGACCGTGTTGTTTTTGCCTTTTTGCGGTGCTCCGCATAGTTGGCTTTCCATGCCCGCTGCTCGTCCAGTGGGAGAGGGCGGTTCCAGGCGGGTATGCTGAAGTTGGGCGTGCGTTGAAACACCACAACCTGCGACGCCTGTGCTGCAATGGCCGGGATGCTCTGAATACCCGATGAGCCCGTGCCAATGATGCCAACACGTTGGCCCGTGAAATCCACCGCTTCATGCGGCCAGTTGCCCGTGTGGTACTGCCGCCCCTTGAAGTCGGTCAGCCCGGGAATGTCTGGCACGCGGGCAGCAGACAAGCAGCCGCCGGCTGATATGAGGAAGCGCGCCGTGACCCTGTCACCCCGGTCCGTTTGCACGGCCCATTGGTTACTTGCCGCGTCGTAATTGGCGCTGGCAACCCGCGTCTTGAGTTGAATGCTGGTGCGAAGTTCAAACCGGTCTGCGACATGGTTGATGTAGCGCAAGATTTCGGCTTGCTTCGGGTAACGCTCGGTCCACTCCCATTCCTGCTGCAGCGCTTCAGAAAATGAATAGGAGTACTGCATGCTTTCGACGTCGCAGCGTGCGCCGGGGTAGCGGTTCCAGTACCAGGTGCCTCCAACCCCATCCCCGGTTTCGAAAACCTGCGCTCTAAGTCCGAGTTGGCGCAACTTGTACAGCATGTAAAGCCCGGCAAAGCCTGCGCCAATGACCACGGCATCGAAGTGGCCCGA